>JACPHL010000015.1:0-7670 GCA_016188625.1 Candidatus Rokuibacteriota bacterium
AGAAGGTGGCTGGCTTCTAACCGATTTCGAGCGTTTCCTCTGTCATGCCCAAGCACGGGGGGTTCTGATTCAGCGACTCTCCGATGTCGCTGAACCGTTCATCTCGGAGATTGAACATGTGCCTGTCGCCCGGATTGAGCGCAGGTGGAGTCGCGGCCGAAGTGGATGAGTCCTTGTGCAACTGGGCTCTGACGATCTGGAGCTGGTCTAGTGCCGTTCCCACTATTTCGAGCTGTCTGGGACATGTCGCTGAGGCATGAGGTACGGCACAAGGTGGGGAGGCAATGATGGCGTCCATTAAGTTGGAACGGCACTAGCCGTGAGCAAGGCTGTTGGGGGTTCTGCCCCCCGGCAGGCCCCGAAGCCGGTCGTAGAAGAGCGACCGGTCCCTGCGGGGGGGGCGTCGGCCCCGAGCGGAACGTTAAGCGGAGCGGCGCGGGTCCCCGTCGTGAGCGAGCCGGGTGGGGAAGCCGGCTCGCGGGCTCGGAACGAAGGAGGAGGGGCCCCGCCCGGCGAGCCACTGGCGGGCGCGCCGCGGAGCGTGTGGAGCGAGGGGCTGAGGCCTCCCGCAGGACCGTCCGAAGGGGGCTCCGCCCCCCTCCGCGTTGACTAGGCCATGGGCGCGCCCGCCGACCACCTGGCCGAGGCATTCCACGGCTTGGCCGACCACTTGAGGTTCCTCCAGGCCCTCGGCGTCAAGGAGCTCCCCCTGTCGCGCGAGTACCTCGCCGGCCCGGGCGGCGGGCTGCGCCGCCTCGAGCAGGCCATCGAGGGGTGCACGCGCTGTAAGCTCTGCCGCGGCCGCCGGACCATCGTCTTCGGGAGCGGCCCCGCCGAGGCCGGGCTGATGCTCATCGGCGAGGGCCCCGGGGAGGAGGAGGACCGGCAGGGGAAGCCCTTCGTCGGGCGGGCCGGGCAGCTCCTCACCCGGATGCTCGAGTCGGTGGGGATCTCCCGGGACGAGGTCTACATCACCAACATCGTGAAGTGCCGGCCTCCCGGGAACCGGAACCCCGAGCCCGACGAGATCGCCGCCTGCGCCCCCTTCCTGGACGGCCAGCTCGCCGCCATCCGGCCCCGGATCGTCTGCGCGCTGGGGACCTTCGCGGCCCAGACCCTCCTCCGGACCCGCGAGCCCATCGGGAAGCTCCGCGGGCGGGTCCACGCCTTCGGCGCCATCCCCCTCATCCCGACCTTCCACCCCGCCTTCCTCCTCCGGAACCCCGGGCCGCAGTACCGGCGCCTGGCGTGGGAGGACATGAAGCTTCTCAGGCGAGAGTACGACCGGGCGAGGGGGGGATGATCGCCCGGGTCGTCTTCGACCTGCCGGTGGAGCGCGCCTTCTCCTACCGGGTCCCGACCGCCCTCGCCGGGAGGATCGGCCCGGGTCAGCGGGTCCTGGCCCCCTTCCGGGGGCGGCCGCGCCTCGGCGTCGTCGTGGGGATGGAGCCCGCGGATGACCCGGCCCTGGCCTCCCTCGACCGGGCGCGGGACCCGATCGCGGCCCTCTCCCCGGTCCTCCTCGAGGTGGCCCAGGCCGTCGCCCGCGAGGCGTGCGCGGCGTGGGGCCAGGTCGTCCTCCGGAGCCTCCCGCCCGAGGCCCGGGGCGGTGCGCCCGACGGTCTCCCGGAGGCCTCCCGGGTCTCGAGCGGCATCGCCCGGGCCCGGCTCGTCGTCGGGCGGGAGAGGGAGCGGCTGATCGAGGAGGGCGCGGCCGAAGCGCTCGGGGCCGGTCGGGGGGTCCTCGTCCTGGCGCCGGAGATCGAGCTGGCCAAGGCGTGGGTCCGCCGGCTCCGGGTCCGGTGCGGGGTCGAGCCGGTCCTCCTCCACGGCGCGGTCCCGCCGGCCAGGCGCTGGGAGGGGTGGTGGGCGCTCCGGCAGGGGCGCGCGCGGCTCGCGGTCGGGACCCGGTCGGCGTGCCTCGCCCCGATCCCCGCGCCGGGGCTGACGGTGGTTGTGGACGAGCACGATCCGGCCCACAAGGCCCCGGCGGCCCCGCGGGTCCACGCCCGGGAGGTCGCCCGGGCGCGGGCCGCGCGGGAGGGGGGCGATCTCCTCCTGACCAGCGCGGCGCCGAGCCTCGAGAGCTGGTATCGGGCCCGGGCCGGTGAGGCCGAGCTGGAGGAGACCAAGGGCGACGGCTGGCCGACCATCGAGCGGGTGGACCTCCGGGGCGCGCCGCGGGATCGCTGTCTCGCGCCGCCGCTCCGGGCCGCGATCGCCCGGACCCTGGGCGAGGGGCGTCAGGTCCTGCTGCTCCTCAACCGCCTCGGCTTCGGCGCCGCCCTGCGCTGCCGGGAGTGCGGCGCGGTGCGCCGCTGCCCCGCCTGCCGGATCGCCCTCACCTACCACCTGGAGGGGCGGCGCCTCCACTGCCACCTCTGCGGCCTCTCCACGCCGGCCCGGAGCCTCTGCCCCCGCTGCCGCGGGCGACGGCTGGAGGGGTTGGGGTGGGGGACCGAGCGGGTGGAGGCCGAGGCGCGCGAGGCCTTCCCGGGCGTGGCGGTGGCGCGCCTGGACGGGGAGAGCGCCCGAGGCCGACGCGGGCCGGCGATCCGCCGCGCCTTCCAGGCGGGGGCGATCCGCCTCCTGGTCGGGACCCAGATGGCGGCCCGCCTCCTCCCCCATCCCGAGGTCGGGCTGTGCGCGGTGGTGTCGGCCGATGCCACCCTCGACCTCCCCGACTTCCGTGCCGGGGAGCGGACCTTCCAGTTGCTCTGGGGACTGGCGGAAGCCCTCGGCCCCGACGCCTCGCTCTGGATCCAGTCCCACTACCCCGAGCACTACGCCCTGGAGGCGGTCGCCCGGCGCCATGCTGAGGCGTTCTACGAGACCGAGCTGGCCTTTCGCGAGGAGCTCGACCTCCCTCCGCGGCGCCGCCTGGCCCGGCTGCTCGTGCGCGGCCCCGACGGGGCCGGCCTCGCCGCCTCGCTGGGGGCCCGGCTGCGCACCGACGCCGGCCTGGCCGTCTACGGGCCCACCCCCCTGGGCGACCGGCGCTGGCAGCTCCTGGCGAAGGGGGGGGCGACCCTCCCCGATGCCCTCGGGGCCTGCCTGGAGCCGCTCCGCGGCCGGCACCGCCTCGTCGGCGGCCGGTGGGAGCTGGATGTGGACCCGGTCGAGTTAGGATAGAGAGAGAGGAGGAGCGCCGATGCCGATCCTGTCGATCCGACGGTACGGGGACCCGATCCTCCGGCGCCGGGCCGCCCCCGTCGCCGAGATCACCCCCGAGGTCCAGCGGCTGATCGACGACATGGTCGAGACCATGTACGACGCCCTCGGGATCGGCCTGGCCGCCACGCAGGTGGGCGTTGCGCTCAGGGTCCTCGTCGTGGACGCGGGCGGGGGGGCGGTGCGGACCTACATCAACCCGGAGATCGTGGAACGGCACGGCGAGGTCGTGGGGGAGGAGGGGTGCCTCTCCCTCCCCGGGATCTTCGCCGACGTGGCGCGCGCCGAGCGGGTGGTCGTCGAGGCCCGGGATCGGGAGGGGCGACCGGTCCGGGAGCGGGCGGAGGGGCTCCTGGCCAGGGTCTTCCAGCACGAGATCGACCACCTGGATGGGATCCTCTTCATCGACCGCCTGGACAAGGTGTCCCGGGACCGGATCAAGCGGCGGATCAAGAAGGAGGGGCTCCCCGATGAGATGCCGGCCGGCGCCACTGCGCTCTGAATCACTCGGAGGGGGGCTCCGCCCCCCTTCCGAGCCTCCCCCCGTCAGGTTGCGCCGGCAGAGCCGGCGCTCGAAGCGGACCATCCGTGCGCGAGCCGAGGGGCAGAGCGCGCGAGCAGCATCGGCGTGACTCGAATAGACGCCTATCAGTGCCGGCGCGGCGCCAGGCCGCCTCGGGGGTGAGCCGGTGCGGGTCCTCTTCTTCGGGACCTCGGAGTTCGCCCTCCCCTCGCTCGAGGTCCTGCTGGCCGGTCATCGGGTCGTCGGGGTCGTGACCCAGCCGGATCGGCCCGCCGGGCGCGGCCGCCGCCCGAGCACCCCTCCTGTCAAGCGCCTGGCCGAGCTCCACGGCCTCCCCTGCCTCCAGCCCCCCCGCCTGCGGGACCCCGGCTGGGTCGAGCGCCTCACCGCGCTCGACCCCGAGATCGGCGTCGTCGCGGCCTACGGCCAGATCCTCCCCCCCGCGATCCTGGCCGTCCCGCCTCGCGGGTGCGTGAACCTCCACGCCTCGCTCCTCCCGCGCTACCGGGGGGCGGCCCCGATCCAGTGGGCGATCATCCGGGGCGAGCGCGAGACCGGCCTCACCACCTTCGTGATGGACGAGGGGATGGACACCGGCCCCATCCTGCTCCAGGAGCGGGTCACCATCGGGCCCGAGGAGACCGCGGGCGAGCTGGCCCGCCGCCTCGCGGCCCGGGGCGCCACGCTCCTCCTCGAGACGCTCGACGGCCTCGCCGCAGACCGCCTCGCCCCGGTCCCCCAGCCGCCCGGCCCGGCCGTGATGGCGCCGCGCCTCTCCAAGGAGGACGGGTGGATCGACTGGGGGCGGAGCGCCGAGGAGATCGTGAGCCTCATCCGGGGGGCGAACCCCTGGCCCGGGGCCGCGACCGCCGTCCCTTCCGGACGACTCCTCCTCTGGCGGGCCCGGGCGTTCCCCGGCGAGGGGGAGCCGGGGTCGCTCCTGCCCGGCCCCGAGGGCGGCCTGGTCATCGCCGCCGGCCAGGGGGTCGTGCGGCCGGTGGAGGTCCAGCCCGAGAACCGGCGGGCCATGACCTGGGAGGAGTTCCTGCGCGGCGCCCGCCTGGCCCCGGGGGTCCGGTTCGGCTCCACGGTCCCGGCGAGGTGAGGGCGGGGATGCGGGCGCTCCAGGGCCTTCCGGTCTCGGCGCGGGCGGAGGCCCTCAGGATCCTCTGCCGGGTCGAGGTCGATGCCGCCTACGCCGACATCCTCCTGGACCGCGCGCTCAGCCGTCGGGGGCTGGCCGTCCGCGACCGGGCCCTCACCACGGAGCTGGTCTACGGGACGCTCTGCTGGCAGCGCCGGCTGGACTGGCACCTGGCCCGCGTCTCGCGCCGGCCCCTCGCCGAGCTGGACCCCTGGGTCCGGAATCTCCTCCGGCTGACGGCCTACCAGCTCCTGCTCCTCGATCGCATCCCCGCCCGGGCGGCGGTCCACGAGGCGGTCGAGCTGGCCAAGCGGCTCGGCCACCCCGGGGTGGCGGAGTTCGTCAATGCGACCCTGCGCGCGCTGGTCAGGAGTGGGCGTGAGCTGCCGGCGCCGCTCCCCGAGGATCCGGTGGCGGCCCTGGCGGTCCGGGCCTCGTTCCCCGACTGGCTCGCCGCGCGGTGGGTGGCGCGGTACGGGTTCGCCGAGGCGGAGGCCCTCCTCGCGGCCCTCAACGACCGCGCCCCGCTCACCCTCCGGGTCAACCCGCTCAAGGCCGACCCCGAGACGCTCCGCCGGACCCTGGCCGGCGAGGGGATCGAGGCGCGCCCCTGCCGCTTCGCTCCCGACGGGCTGGTCGCCGCGGGGGTGCCGGCCCTCGATCGGCTCCCCGCCCTCCGCGCCGGCTGGTGCGTCGTCCAGGATGAGGCCTCGATCCTGGTGGGGCATCTCCTTGCCCCGGAGCCGGGCGAGGCGGTGGCGGACGTCTGCGCGGCCCCGGGGACCAAGACGACCCACCTGGCCGGCCTCATGGCCGACCGCGGGCGCCTCCTCGCCTTCGACCCCCACCCGGGCCGGCTCGGGCGCGTCCAGGAGGCGTGCCGGCGGCTCGGGGTCAGCATCGTGGAGTGCCTGGAGGGGGAGGTCGCCCGGCTCGCCCCCGCCTACCCCGAGGCCTGCCATCGGGTCCTGGTCGATGCCCCCTGCTCGAACCTGGGGGTCCTCCGCCGGAACCCCGAGGCGAAGTGGCGCTGCCGGGAGGCGGACCTCCCCGCCCTGAAGGCGCGGCAGCGGGCGATCCTCGAGGTCGCGGCGACGATGGCCCGGCCGTCGCCCCGGCGCCGCCCCCCCGGGGCTTCCCGGCCGCCTGCGTGGACGCCCGGGGGACGCTCCGGATGCTCCCCCATCGGCACGGCTCGGACGGGTTCACCGCCGTACGCCTCAGGAGGCGCGGATGATCAAGATCGCCCCCTCGATCCTCTCCGCCGACTTCGCCCGCCTCGGGGACGAGATCGCCCGGGTGGAGGCGGCCGGCGCCGACCAGATCCACGTGGACGTGATGGACGGCCGCTTCGTCCCGAACCTCACCATCGGGCCGCCGGTGATCGAGGCGATCCGCCGGCGGACCCGGCTCCCCCTGGATGTCCACCTGATGGTCGTCGAGCCGGAGCGCTCCCTGGAGGCCTACGTCAAGGCGGGGGCCAGCGCCCTCACCGTCCACGTCGAGGCCGCCCCGCACCTGCACCGGACCCTCCACCGGATCCGCGAGCTCGGCTGCCGCGCCGGGGTGGCGCTGAACCCGGCCACGCCCCCCGCGGCCGTCGAGTACGTGCTGGACGACCTCGAGGTCCTCCTGGTCATGTCGGTCAACCCCGGCTTCGGCGGGCAGGAGTTCATCCCGGCGACCTACGCCAAGGTCCGCCGGCTCTCCACCCTCCTCGGCGGCCGGCCGGCGGAGCTGGCCGTGGACGGCGGGGTGAGGGTGGAGCACTGCGAGCGGCTGGTCGCCCACGGCGCGACGACCCTGGTCGCCGGCACGGCCATCTTCGGGGCCCAGGACGCGGGCGAGGTCATCCGCCGGATGCGCGCGGAGGGCGCGAAGGCCCGCCCTGCACCTTGACGTTTCCCCGGTTTCCCTCTAACATAAATTGCTTACAGTCTTCCCGCATCACCCCGATGGAGGAGGCCCGTGTTTGAAGCCCTGAGCGCCCGCCTGGAAGCCATCCTGGATCGCCTCCGGGGGGCCGGGCGCCTGACCGAGGAGAACATCCAGGAGGCCCTGCGCGAGGTGCGGGTGGCCCTCCTCGAGGCCGACGTCCACTTCCGCGTGGCGAAGGGCTTCATCGAGCGCGTGCGCGAGCGCGCGGTCGGGCACGAGGTCCTCCGGAGCCTCACCCCCGGGCAGCAGGTGGTGAAGGTGGTGCACGACGAGCTGGTCGCCCTCCTGGGCGGGACCGTCCACCGCCTGGCCCTGGCCCCCCAGCCGCCCACGGTGCTGATGCTCATGGGCCTCCAGGGCTCCGGGAAGACGACCACGGTGGGGAAGCTTGCCCGGCACTACCAGCGGGAGGGGCTCCACCCCCTCCTGGTGGCCGCGGACGTCCGCCGGCCGGCCGCCATCGACCAGCTCAAGACGCTCGGCGCCGAGCTCGGCCTGCCGGTCCACGGGGCCGAGGGGGCGGAGCCGGTCCAGCTCTGCCTGGAGGCGCGGGCCGTCGCGGCCGAGCACGGATGGAGCCCCCTCCTGCTCGACACCGCGGGGCGGCTCCACATCGACGAGGCGATGCTGGAGGAACTCCGCCGGCTCAAGCGGGCCCTGACCCCCCACCACGTCCTCCTGGTCGTGGACGCCATGACCGGGCAGGACGCGGTGACCATGGCCGAGCGCTTCCAGCGGGAGGTGGGACTCGACGGGGTCGTCCTCACCAAGCTCGACGGCGACGCCAGGGGCGGCGCGGCGCTCTCCATCCGGGCCGTCAGCGGCAAGCCGATCGTCTGCGCGGGGGTGGGGGAGCGGCTCGGCGCCCTGGAGCCCTTCCACCCGGACCGGCTG
>JACPHL010000015.1:7695-10752 GCA_016188625.1 Candidatus Rokuibacteriota bacterium
GATGTCGTCTCCCTGGTGGAGAAGGCCCAGGCCACCGTGGATCAGGCCACGGCCGAGGAGCTGGTCCGGAAGATCCGCGAGGAGAGCTTCACCCTGGAGGACTTCGCCGAGCAGCTCCGACAGCTCCGCCGGATGGGGCCGCTCGATCAGCTGATGGAGATGGTCCCGTTCTTCAAGAGCGCCAAGATCGAGGCCGACGAGCTGGACGACGAGGCCCGCCAGCTCCGGCGCTTCGAGGCGATCATCGGCTCGATGACCCCCGAGGAGCGCCGGTCGCCCCAGATCGTCAGCGGCAGCCGCCGGGCCCGCATCGCCCGCGGGAGCGGGACGACCGTGCAGGATGTCAATCGGCTCCTCAAGCAGTACGCTCAGCTCAAGAAGCTCATGAAGGGGCTCAAGCAGGTGGAGGGCAGGGCCGGGCGGGTCCGGCAGGCCTTCCCCTTCCTCGGGCCTCCCGGGAGGTGACCAGCGTGGCGGTTCGGATACGGTTGCGGCGGATGGGCACGACGAAGCGGCCGGCCTATCGCGTGGTGGTGGCGGAGGGCCGCGCCCCCCGCGACGGCCGGTTCATCGAGGCGATCGGGATCTACAACCCCTTGAGCGATCCCCCCCTGCTCCAGATCGATCGGGACAGGGCCGCCGACTGGCTCAGGAAAGGGGCTCAGCCCTCGAACACCGTGCGACAGCTCTTCGTGAAGGCGGGGATCGCGACCACCTGAGCCGCGCGCGGCGGCCCGCCCAGTCGTCGTGGGGGGTAGTGGCGATGAAGGAGATGAAGGAGCTGGTGGAGTTCATTGCCAAGTCGCTGGTGGATGAGCCTGACCAGGTCCGGGTCACGGAGGTCGAGGGCGAGAAGATCACCATCATCGAGCTCCGGGTCGCCCCCGGGGACCTGGGGAAGGTGATCGGCAAGCAGGGCCGGACGGCGCGGTCCATCCGGACCCTCCTCAATGCCACGGCCACCAAGCTGAGGAAGCGGGCGGTGCTCGAGATCCTCGAGTGAGCGGGTTGATCGCGATCGGGACGGTGGTGCGCCCCCAGGGGCGGGTCGGGGAGGTGCGGGTCCTCCCCCTGACCGACGACCCCCGTCGCTTCGCCGAGCTAGAGGGCTGCTACCTCATGCCCCCGGACCAGGGCGAGTACCGGGCTATCGAGGGGTGTCGGTTCCAGGGCAGGATGCCGGTGGTGAAGCTCGAGGGGTGCGACTCCATCGCCGCCGCCGAGGGCGTGGTGGGCCGGCTCCTGGGGATCCCCCTCGCCGAGTGCCGGTCGCTCCCGCCGGGGCGCTTCTACGCCTTCGAGCTGGTGGGGTGCGAGGTCCTGACGCCCGAGGGGGCGCGGCTGGGGCGGATCGACGACGTCTGGGAGAGCCCGGCCCACGACCTCTGGGTCGTGCGGGGCGCGGGGCGGGAGGTCCTGGTCCCGGCGGTGTCGGCCATCGTGGAGTCGGTGGACCTCGCCGCGCGGCGCGTGGTGGTCCGCCCGCCCGAAGGGCTCCTTCAGCTCTGAGGCGCCCCGGAGGCGCGGGCGGCCGTGCGGATCGACGTCGTCACCCTGTTCCCGGGGATCTTCTCGGGCCCGCTCCAGGAGTCGATCCTCCACCTGGCCCAGACGCGGGGGCTCGTCGAGATCCGAGTGGTCAACCTCCGGGAGTTCGCCGAGGGTCGCCATCGGGTCACCGACGACTACCCCTTCGGCGGGGGCGGCGGGATGATCCTCAAGCCCGAGCCGCTCTTCCGCGCCGTGGAGACGCTCCGGGGTCCAGGGGCCCGCGTCATCCTCCTCTGCCCCCAGGGGCGCGCCTTCACCCAGGCCGTGGCCCAGGAGCTGGCCAAGGCGGAGCACCTCATCCTCCTGGCGGGCCGGTACGAGGGCGTCGATGAGCGGGTCCGGGAGGCCCTGGTGGACGACGAGGTCTCCATCGGCGACTACGTCCTGACCGGGGGGGAGCTCCCGGCGCTCGTGGTGATGGATGCGGTCGTCCGACTCCTTCCCGGGGTGCTGGGGGACGCGACGGCGCCCGCCCGGGATTCCTTCGCCGGCGGGCTCCTGGACTACCCGCAGTACACCCGGCCGGCCGAGTTCCGAGGGCTCCGGGTCCCCGAGGTCCTCCTCTCCGGCGACCACCGGCGGATCGCCGCCTGGCGACGGGTCCGGGCCCTGTGGCGCACCGTCGAGCGCCGGCCCGATCTCCTCCGGCATGCCGACCTCACCGAGGAGGAGCAGCGGCTGATCGACGAGTTTCGACGGGGGGGACGCCCCCCCGAGCCTTGAGACGAAGGAGGATCCCCGGCATGGATGCCATCTCGGTCGTGGAGGCAGGACAGCTCAAGCGGGATCGGGGGGAGTTCGCCCCCGGCGATACGGTCCGGGTGCACGTCAGGGTCGTCGAGGGGGAGAAGGAGCGCGTCCAGGTCTTCGAGGGCGTCGTCATCCGCCGGCGCGGCGAAGGGGCCCGGGCCACCTTCACCGTCCGCCGGGTCTCCTACGGGGTGGGGGTCGAGCGGACTTTCCCCCTCCACTCGCCCCGGATCGAGAAGATCCAGGTGATCAAGCGCGGGCGCGTCCGCCGCTCCAAGCTCTACTACCTGCGGGAGCGGACCGGGAAGGCCGCGCGGCTTCGGGAGCAGCGAACGCCCCGGCCCTAATCCGGATTACTCATGAACGATTCGACCGTGAGACGGACGGGTCCTGTCGCGCCGGGCAGCCCCACTCGGCTCGCCACCCCCGCCCGGTGTGGGGTCCCCCGGCTCGCCTCGTGGGGCGCCCCGCCCGGCGCGCCACCCGTCCGACCTGCGCTGGTGGCGTTCATGAAGAATTCCAGCTAGGGGCGGATGCGGCGGCGCCCCTCCCGCCGGCTGGTGCAGGGGGAGCTCTTCCCCCGGCTCCTGCCCGGCCGCGGGCTCTACGCCTTCGAGCGCGAGGCCTGGCGGCACGGGCTCCGGCTGGTCGCGGGCGTGGACGAGGCCGGCCGCGGGCCCCTGGCCGGCCCGGTGGTGGCGGCGGCGGTGATCCTGGATTCGGCGAGGAGGGTCCCGGGGCCCAGGGACAGCAAGC
>JACPHL010000243.1 GCA_016188625.1 Candidatus Rokuibacteriota bacterium
CGGGGCCGCCCGCGGCCGGGTCAAGGCGGCGGTCCTGATCGGCGAGGGGCGGCCCCAGCTCCGGGCCGCGCTGAGCCCGGTCACCCGGGTGGTCGAGGCCGCGGGGATGGCGGAGGCGGTGGCCGAGGCCCGCCGGCTGGCGGCGCCCGGCGAGGTGGTGCTCCTCTCGCCGGCGTGCGCGAGCTTCGACATGTTCCGCGACTACGAGGAGCGGGGCGAGGTGTACAAGCGCCTCGTCCACGCCCTGGAGGGCTAGGTTTGCCGAAGAAGGTCAGCCCCGACTACTGGCTCTTCCTCGTGGTCCTCTCCCTGGTCGGCCTCGGGGTCGTGATGGTCTACTCGTCGAGCGCGATCCTCGCCGCCGACCGCATGCGGGACCCGTACTTCTTCCTCAAGAAGCAGGGCCTCTGGGCGGCTCTGGGGCTCGGCGTCCTCTGGGCCGCGATGGTGGTGGACTACCGGCGCTGGCGCGGGGTCGTCCTCCCGCTCCTCGCGGTCGCCTTCGGCCTGCTCCTCCTGGTCCTCATCCCCCCCTTCGGCCAGGAGATCAACAGCACCCGCCGCTGGCTCCGCTGGGGGCCGCTCTCGTTCCAGCCGACCGAGCTGGCGAAGCTGGCCCTGGTCGTCTACCTCGCCGACTTCCTGGCCCGGCGCCAGGCGGTGGTCGGGCAGTTCTTCCAGGGCTTCCTCCCCCCGCTCCTGGTGACCGGCGCCATGGCGGGCCTCATCCTGCTCCAGCCGGACCTCGGCTCCAGCGTGGCGCTGGTGGCGATGGTCTTCTGCCTCCTCTTCCTCGGCGGGGCGCGCCTCGGCCAGATGCTCGTCGTCGGGCTGGCCGCGCTCCCGGTCATCGTCCTGGCGGTCTCCGGGGCGAGCTACCGGCTCCGGCGGGTCTTCGCCTTCCTCGACCCGTGGTCGGACCCCCGCGGCTCCGGCTTCCAGATCATCCAGTCCTACCTCGCCCTCGGGGGGGGTGGCGCGGCCGGCCGGGGGCTGGGGGAGTCCAAGCAGAAGCTCTTCTACCTCCCGGAGCCCCACACCGACTTCATCTTCGCCATCCTCGGGGAGGAGCTGGGGTTCCTCGGGGCCGCCGCGACGGTGGCCCTCTTCGGCCTCCTCCTCTGGCGCGGGGTCCGGGTCGGGCTCCGGGTCGCCGAGCCCTTCGGGGCCTTCCTCGCCCTCGGGCTCACGGTGATGCTGACTACCCAGGCGCTGGTCAACCTGGGGGTCGTGGTGGGGCTCCTGCCGACCAAGGGGCTGCCGCTCCCCTTCGTCTCCTTCGGCGGCTCCTCGCTCCTGACGGCGATGCTCGCCGCCGGGGTGATCCTCAACGTCTCCCAGCACGCCGATGTTTAAGCGCTACCAGCAGATCCACTTCGTGGGGATCGGGGGGGCCGGGATGAGCGGGATCGCCGAGGTCCTCCTCACCCTGGGCTACCGGGTCACGGGCTCGGACCTCAAGCGGAGCGAGCTCATCGAGCGCCTGGAGCGGCTCGGGGCCAAGGTCTTCACCGGGCACGCCGCCGCCCACGTCGAGGGGGCCCACGTGGTCGTCTACTCCTCGGCGGTGGCGCGCGACAACCCCGAGCTCCAGGCGGCCCGCCAGCGCGGGATCCCGGTCATCCCGCGGGCCGAGATGCTCGCCGAGCTGATGCGGATGAAGTACGGGATCGCCGTGGCCGGGACCCACGGCAAGACCACCACCACCTCCATGGTCGCGGCCGTGCTGGCCGAGGGCGGCTTCGACCCCACCGTGGTCGTGGGCGGCCGGATCACGGCCCTCGGGGCCGGGGCGCGCCTCGGGCAGGGGGAGTTCCTGGTCGCCGAGGCCGACGAGTCGGACGGCTCCTTCCTCAAGCTCACCCCGACCATCGCGGTCGTGACCACCATCGACCGGGAGCACCTCGACTACTACGGCGACCTCCCGGCGCTCCGGGAGGCCTTCCTGGCCTTCATCAACCTGGTCCCCTTCTACGGGGCGGCGGTCCTCTGCTCGGACCAGCCGGAGATCCGGGCCCTCCTCCCCCGGGTGGAGAAGCGGGTGATCACCTACGGCCTCGCCGGCCCCGCCGACCTGGTGGCCGCGGGGACGGTCCTCGAGGGCCTCACCGCGCGCGTCGAGGTCCTCCTCCGGGGGGAGTCCCTGGGCGAGCTCGCGCTCCAGGTCCCCGGCCTCCATAACGTGGCCAACGCCCTGGCCGCGACGGCCGTGGGGCTCGACCTGGAGATCCCCTTCGCCGTCATCCAGCGCGCCCTGGGCGCCTTCAGCGGCGTCCAGCGCCGCTTCCAGCTCAAGGGCGAGGCGGGCGGGGTCCTGGTCGTGGACGACTACGGACACCACCCGGCCGAGATCCGGGCGACCCTGGCCGCAGCCAAGGCGGCCTTCGGCCGGCGGACCGTGGTGGTCTTCCAGCCCCACCGCTACACCCGGACCTATCATCTCCACGACGAGTTCCTGAACGCCTTCGACCAGGCCGACTGCCTGGTCGTCACCGACATCTACCCGGCCGGCGAGCCCCCGATCCCGGGCGTCCACGCCCGGAGCCTGGCGGAGGGGATCGCGGCCCGGGGCCGACGGGGGGAGGTGAGATATCTGAGCGACCGGAGGGAGATCGTCGAGTTCCTCTTCCAGACCGTCCGGCGCGGGGACCTGGTCCTCACCCTCGGGGCAGGGGACGTCTGGGGCGTGGGCGAGGAGGTCCTGACCCGTCTCAAGCGGGTCGGGGGCGGGAGTGGAGAAGGAGAAGGGCATGCTGGGTGACATCCGCGGTGAAGTGCGCTTCAAGGAACCCCTGGGCTTTCACACCTCGCTCCGGATCGGCGGGCCGGCGGACGTCTTCATCGTCCCCCAGGACGTGGACGACATCCGGAAGGCCGTGGCCTTCGCCGAGAAGGAGCGGCTCCCCGTGGTCATCCTCGGAGGCGGGAACAACCTCCTGGTGAAGGACAGGGGGATCCGCGGGGTCGTCATCAAGCTCGAAGGGTGCCTGGCGCGGATGGAGTTCCACGGCGAGGAGGTGACGGTCGGGGCCGGGGCCAGCCTCGCCCACGTCATCCGCGAGGCGGCGGCCCTCGGCCTCGGCGGGATCGAGCCCCTGGTGGGGATCCCCGCCTCCATCGGCGGGGCCCTCGCCATGAACGCCGGCACGCCCGACGGGGCCATCGGCGACTACGTCTCGGCCGTGTACTTCCTCCACCCCGACGGGACGATCGGGGACCTCAAGCCCCTCAACGGGACCTTCGCGTATCGGGCCTTCCAGTACCCGCCCGGCGCCATCCTCCTGGGGGCGCGCATCACCCTGCACCGGCGGCCCCAGAAGGAGATCCTCGCGGACATCAAGGCGCGCCTGAAGCACAAGAAGTCCACCCAGCCCCTGGCCCTGGCCTCGGCGGGGTGCGTGTGGAAGAACCCGCCGGCGGACCACGCCGGGCGGCTCGTCGAGAAGGCGGGGCTGAAGGGGAAGCGGATCGGGGCCGCCGAGATCTCGGCCAAGCACGCCAACTTCATCGTCAACCGCGGCGGCGCCACCGCGGCCGACATCCTGGCGCTCATGGATCTGGCCTTGGAGCGCGTCCAGACCCGGTTCGGGATCAAGCTGGAGCCTGAGATCCGGATCGTGGGGGACTAGGGGCCGGGCCAATGAGCATCGTCCCACGGCGTTCTCGGTCGTCGGCCATCCTCAACGTACTCGGAGTACGCCTCCGGTGGCCTCCTCCCTCGGGCCTTGTGGGACTCGCTCCTTGTCCCGGCCCGGCGGGGGCGGGGTGGAAGGGGAGCCAGTAGGGGGCCGGGCCAATGAGCGTCCCCCCATTCCTCACCCCCCGCGCCCGCTCCGCGGCGATGCGGGACCTGGCCGAACGGCAGCCGCTCCTGGCGCGCCAGCGACGGCGCCCCCGGGACGGCCGCTCCACCCGTCGCGCGGCCCTCCTCGGACTGGGCCTGACCCTGGCGACGGCCTCCGCCGGCGCCCTCGCCTGGTGGGGGAGCCAGTGGCTCCGCAGCACCCCCCTCTTGGCGGTGAGGAGCATCGAGGTCCTCGGCCACGAGCGGCTCGTCGAGGCGGCGCTCGTCGAGGCCGCCGCGATCCCGCCCGGCACGAACCTCCTCGCCCTCGACCCGATCGCCGTCCGGGAGCGGCTGGAGGCCCTCCCCGGGGTGAGGCACGCCCGGGTCGTCCGCCAGTTCCCCGGCCGGGTCGCGCTCCTCGTCCAGGAGCGGGAGCCCTACGTCCTCGCCAACGCCGACGGCCTCTTCTGGCTCGACGCCGAGGGACGGGTCCTCGGGCCCGAGCCGCACCCCCTGCCGCCGCGCCTCCCCATCCTGACCGGCGTGACGCTGCCGGCGGAGCCGGCCGCCTCCGCCCCGGACCGCGTCCAGACCGGGCTCGCCCTGCTCCGCATCCTCTCCCGGGTGGGGGGGCGGCTGGTCCCCCGCGTCTCCGAGATCGACCTGGGCCGGCCGGAGGGGCCGGTCCTCTACACCACCGAGGGGGTCGAGGTGCGGATCGGGGTCGAGGCGTGGGAGGAGCGTCTGGGGCGCCTCGACGCCCTGCCCGCTTCCGGGATCTGGTGGTCATGACGCCCGGGGACGCCCACCTCCCGCCGGAGCGCCACCGCGCGCGGCCGGGCGGCCGGGTCCCGGCGGGGATCACGACTCGGGATGTGTCCCAGTAACGCCAGATCAGCGACCACCATCGCCGGCCTCGACATCGGGACGACCAAGATCCTGGCCGTCATCGGGGAGGTGACGCCGACCGGGATCGACGTCCTCGGGGTCGGCCAGAGCCTCTCGCGGGGGCTCCGAAAAGGGGTGGTGGTGAACCTCGACTCGACGGTGGAGGCGATCAAGCGGGCGGTCCAGGAGGCCGAGCAGGCGGCCGGCGTCGAGATCGAGTCGGTCTTCACCGGGGTGGCGGGGGGGCACATCAAGGGGGTGAACAGCCGGGGGGCCGTCGCCGTGCAGGGGCGGACCCGGGAGGTGAGCCGGGCCGACGTGGACCGGGCCCTCGAGGCCGCCCGGGCGGTGACCCTCCCGCCCGGCCGGGAGATCATCCACGTCCTCCCCCAGGCCTTCATCCTCGACGGCCAGGACGGGATCAGGACGCCGCTCGGGATGGCGGGGGCGCGGCTCGAGGTCGAGGTCCACATCGTCACCGGGGCGGTGACCTCGGTGCAGAACCTCGTCAGGAGCGTCAACCGGGCCGGCCTCACGGTCCAGGACATCGTGCTGCAGCCGCTGGCCTCGGCCGAGGCCGTCCTGACCCCGGACGAGCGCGATCTCGGCGTCATCCTCGCCGACGTGGGCGGGGGGACCACCGACGTCGCCCTCTTCCGGGACGGGGCGATCTGGCACTCGGCGGTGATCCCGCTCGGGGGGGACCACATCACCAACGACCTGGCCGTGGGGCTCCGGACCCCGTCCCAGGAGGCCGAAGAGCTGAAGAAGCGCTGGGGCTCGGCGCTCACCGCGCTGGTCCTCCCGGACGAGACCGTGGAGGTCCCCTCCATCGGCGGGCGGAAGCCCCGGGTCCTCTCCCGGCAGATCCTCGCCGGGATCATCCAGGCGCGCGTCGAGGAGATCTTCACCCTGGCGGCCCGGGAGCTCGCCCTGGCCGGCCTCGAGGACGTCGCCACGGCCGGCGTGGTCGTCACCGGCGGCTCCGCGGTCATGGAGGGGATCCCGGAGCTGGCCGAGCGGGTCTTCGACCTCCCGGTCCGGGTGGGCTGGCCCACCGGCGTCGGGGGGATGGCCGACCTCGTCGCGGGCCCGAGCTACGCCACCGGGGTGGGGCTGGTCCTCCACGGGGCGCGCCTCCGCGGGCAGAGCCCGCTGGGGATGGCCGGCGGGCTCGACGGCGGGGAGGGGGCCGGGGTGACCCGGCTCCTGCGGCGGATGCGCGAGTGGTTCAGCCAACTCTTTTGAGGAAGGACGGACGCCATGGGTAAGCGGACCCACGCCAAGCCCCGGCCGGGCGGTGCCCGCCGGGCCCCGAAGGGGGAGGACATGGGGGAGGGGATCATCTTCCGCCTAGAGGACGAGGACGAGGCGGCGCCGGTCGAGAACGCCAAGATCAAGGTGGTGGGCCTCGGAGGCGGCGGCTCCAACGCGGTCAACCGGATGATCAGCGCCCGCTTCGACGGGGTGACCTTCATCGTCGCCAACACCGACCTCCAGGCCCTCCGCTCCTGCCCGGCCCCCATCAAGCTCCAGATCGGCGCCACCCTGACGGGCGGGCTCGGCGCCGGCTCCGACCCCGAGATCGGCCGGCGCGCGGCGACCGAGGACCGCGACGAGATCGGGCGGGTCCTCGCCGGGGCCGACATGGTCTTCATCACCGCCGGGATGGGCGGGGGGACCGGGACGGGGGCGGCGCCCGTCGTGGCGGCCATCGCCAAGGAGCTGGGGGCCCTGACCGTGGCGGTGGTGACCAAGCCCTTCGCCTTCGAGGGGACGCGCCGGACGCAGGTGGCCGAGGGGGGGCTCGGGGAGCTCCGCGCGGTGGTGGACACGCTGATCACGATCCCGAACCAGCGCCTCCTCAGCGTCGTGGAGCGGACGACGCCGCTCCAGGAGGCCTTCCGGATCGCCGACTCCGTCCTCCACCAGGCCGTGCAGGGGATCTCGGACCTCATCCTCGTCCCCGGGCTCGTCAACCTGGACTTCGCCGACGTCCGAACGATCATGTCGGGGATGGGGCTGGCCCTGATGGGGACCGGGGTGGGGCGGGGCGAGCACCGGGCGATCGACGCGGCCCAGATGGCCATCGCGAGCCCGCTCCTCGAGGAGACCTCCATCGAGGGGGCGCGGGGCCTCCTCATCAACATCACCGGCGGCCCGGACCTCACCCTGCACGAGATCAACGAGGCGGCGACGGCGATCCGGGAGGCGGCCCACGAGGAGGCCAAC
>JACPHL010000244.1 GCA_016188625.1 Candidatus Rokuibacteriota bacterium
CCCATCCCGATCCGCATCCCGGAAGAGACCCTGTTCATCACCGCCAGCTTCACCTACACCCTCACCACCGACTTCCGCTCCCTCTGGCTTCGTTGAGCGATGCGCCGCCGCCGCGGGCCGAGGGGCGCATCCGCGCGCTTCCATAAAGGTTTTTCCCCTTGACACACTTCGGGACGGCTGCTATCCTACGATCTACTTTTCGCTAGGCACGTAGCTCAGGGGGAGAGCGCTTGTCTGACGCACAAGAGGTCGGCGGTTCAAATCCGCCCGTGCCTACCATACCGTCGAAGCTGACGAGGGGTTGCCGAGCGAGGGAGTGAGAGACCTCGAGTAGCGGACGAGGGGCATCCTGGAGGGTCTCGGCCCTTCGCGATGCCTTTTTTCGTCATGAGGATTGCCCCGGGACCGATCATCTGATGGCCAACGAGACGAGCCGCGAGCTGCCCGTCGAGGGCGAGTTCGACTGCCCCCCCGAGCCGCTGCCGACCCTCCGCCACTCCGCCTCCCACATCATGGCCCAGGCCGTGACCGAGCTCTTCCCCGGGGTGCGCCTCGCCATCGGGCCCGCCATCGAGGACGGCTTCTACTACGACTTCGCCAGGGACGAGCCCTTCACCCCCGAGGACCTCGAGCGGATCGAGGCCCGGATGCGCGAGATCGCCAAGGCCGACTACCCGTTCGTCCGGGAGGAGCTGCCCCGGGCGGAGGCGATCCGGTTCTTCCAGGAGCGGGGGGAGGTCTTCAAGGTCGAGATCCTGAACGGGCTGGCAGCGGACCGGGTCTCCCTCTACCGCCAGGGGGACTTCGTGGACCTCTGCCGCGGCCCCCACGTCCCGTCCACCGGCCACCTCAAGGCCTTCAAGCTCCTGTCCGCCTCCGGGGCCTACTGGCGGGGGGACGAGCGGCGGCCGATGCTCCAGCGGATCTACGGGACCGCCTGGCGCACCCGGGAGGAGCTGGAGCAGCACCTCTGGCGGCTCGAGGAGGCCAAGCGGCGCGACCACCGGAAGCTCGGGCGGGAGCTTCAGCTCTTCACCTTTCACGACGTCTCCCCCGGGGCCCCCTTCTGGCTCCCCAAGGGGATGATCGTCTTCCGGGAGCTCGAGCGCTTCTGGCGGGAGGTCCACGACGCGCGGGGCTATCTCGAGATCTCCACCCCCATCCTGGTCAACAAGCGGCTCTGGGAGGAGTCGGGGCACTGGGAGCACTACCGGGAGAACATGTTCCTGGTGGAGGCGGAGGAGCAGGTCTTCAGCCTGAAGCCGATGAACTGTCCCGAGTCCACGTACGTCTACCGCCACCACCTCCGCTCCTATCGGGATCTGCCGCTCCGCTTCGCCGAGCTCGGCCGGCTCCACCGGAACGAGCGCTCCGGGACGCTGGCCGGGATGTTCCGGGTGCGCCAGTTCACCCAGGACGACGCCCACATCTACTGCCGGCCGGACCAGCTCGAGGCCGAGATCACGGGCGTCATCGAGATCGTCCAGCTCATCTACGGCACCTTTGGCTTCGAGCCGCGGTTCTCCCTCTCGACCCGGCCGGCGAAGGCGATGGGCGACCCCGCGCTCTGGGAGCAGGCGGAGACGGCGCTCGCCGAGGCGCTCAGGAAGCGCGATCTCCCGTACGAGGTCCGGGCGGGGGAGGGGGCCTTCTACGGTCCGAAGATCGACGTCGTCATCTCGGACGTCCTGGGCCGCGCCTGGCAGCTCGCGACGATCCAGCTCGACCTGGTGATGCTCCCGGAGCGCTTCGCGCTCGAGTACATCGACGCCGACGGGAAGGCCAAGCGACCGGTGGCCATCCACCGGGCGATCTACGGCTCGTTCGAGCGCTTCGTCGGGATCCTGACCGAGCACTTCGCCGGGGCCTTCCCGACCTGGCTGGCCCCGGTCCAGGTGCGGGTCCTCCCTGTCAGCGAGCGCCACGTCGCCTACGGCCGGAGCGTCCTGGACCGGCTCCGCAGCGCCGGCCTCCGCGCCGAGCTGGACGAGCGGTCCGAGAAGCTCGGCTACAAGATCCGGGAGGCCCAGCTGCAGAAGGTCCCCTACATGCTCGTGGTGGGCGAGCGCGAGGCCCAGGCGGGCACGGTGAGCCTCCGGCGGCGGGGCGGCGACGACCTCGGCCAGATCCCCCTGGACCGGTTCATCGCCGAGGTCACGGCCGAGGTGAGCGCCCGCTCGATGAAGTCGCCCCTTGGCTAGGACGGACAGTCGGCCGGGCCTCCAGCGGGAGCTCCGGATCAACGAGGGGATCCGCGCCCGGGAGGTGCGGGTCATCAGCCCGGAGGGGGAGCAGCTCGGCATCCTGCCCGTGGCCGACGCCCTCAGGATCGCGGTGGAGCGGGAGCTGGACCTGGTGGAGGTGGCCCCGGAGGCCGCCCCTCCGGTCTGCCGCATCATGGACTTCGGGAAGTTCAAGTACCTCCAGAGCCGTCGGGTGAAGGAGGCGCGGAAGAAGCAGACCATCATCCAGATCAAAGAGGTGAAGATGGGGCCCAAGACGGACGAGCACGACTTCCAGTTCAAGGCGCGGCACGTCCGTCGGTTCCTGGAGGACGGGAACAAGGCCAAGGTGACCATCCGCTTCCGCGGGCGCGAGATGGCCCACACCGAGCTGGGGAAGAAGCTCCTGGACCGGATGGCCCAGGAGATGGCCGACCTCAGCACCATCGAGCACACCCCGAAGCTGGAGGGTCGCAACCTCATCATGATCCTGGCCCCCAGGTCTCACTGAGGAGTCGGTATGCCCAAGCTCAAGACCAAGCGAGGCGCGGCCAAGCGGTTCAAGGCGACGGCCACCGGCAAGATCAAGCGCGCCAAGGGGTGGGCGAGCCACCTCCTGGAGTGGAAGCAGCCCAAGCGGAAGCGCCAGCTCAGGAAGGCGACCCTGGTCTCGGCGGCGGACGCCCGCCGGATCCGTCGCCTCCTCCCGTACCTGTGATCGAGGGCGCCCCGCCCACGACGAAGGAGCACGACGATGCCACGGACCAAGGGCGGACCCAAGACCCGCCGCCGGCGGAAGAAGGTCCTCAAGGAGGCCAAGGGCGCCTGGGGCGGCCGGCACCGCCTCTACCGGACCGCGGAGGAGACGGTCCTCCGCGCCGGGGCGTTCGCCTACCGCGACCGCCGGGCGAAGAAGCGCGAGTTCCGCTCGCTCTGGATCGTCCGGATCAACGCGGCGGCCCGCGCGGCCGGCCTGACCTACTCGCGCCTGATGACGGGGCTCAAGCGGGCGGGGGTGGCCCTGGATCGGAAGGTCCTGGCGGAGCTGGCTGTGTCGGACCCGGCCGCCTTCGCCAAGCTCGCCCAGACCGCCAAGGCCAAACTCGCCAGTTAAAGCACTCGGAGGGGGGCTCCGCCCCCCTTCCGAACGGCCCCGCGGGAGGCACCGACCCCTCGCTCCACACGCTCCGCGGCGCACCCGTCAGTGGCTCGCCGGGCGGGGCCCCTCCTCTTTGTCCTCCGCTCGCCTGTCGGCTTCCCCACCCGGCTCGCTCACGACGGGGACCCGCGCCGCTCCGCTTACCGTTCCGCTCGGGGCCGCCGCCTCCCCAGGGG
>JACPHL010000239.1 GCA_016188625.1 Candidatus Rokuibacteriota bacterium
GGCGGTGCTGGCCGTGCTCCAGAGGTAGACGCGATAGCCGGCCAGCCGCTCGTTCTTCTTGAGGAAGGTGTACTGGCCGAAGCTCACGTAGCGTGCCTGCAGGTCCGCCTCCCCCGTGGAGGCCTTCATGGGGATGATGGCCTTGTCGGCCAGCACCAGCTTGAGCCGGTCGATGTAAGGGAGCTGCCGCCCGCGCTGGTCCACCCGGTGGAAGTAGGGGTTGCGCTCAGCGACGAACACCTCGGCCGGCGGGGCCACGGTGGGCCGCCACGGCTGGAGGGTGGGCAGCGCGGGGTTGTCCATGACATAGGTGGCGTCGCGGGCGGTGTGGAGGGCGGCCCAGCTCCGGCGGCGCTCGGCCTTGGCCATCTTGGCCAGCTTCTCCGGGTCACCGAAGGCCTCGTGGAACTGCTTCAGGTAGTGGGCGGGGCGGTAGAGGGTCGTGGGGGCGGCCCCGGCCTGGTCGAGGAGGAAGAGGTTGTGCGGCTTGGACCAGGTGTACCGCACCGTCCACGGGTCGGGGAACTCCACCTTCGGTGGCTCGCCGTCCACCAGGAGAATCGCCGGCGGCCCGCCGGGGGCGAGCTTCTTGTTGGTCGCCACGTACTTCCACCAGTACTCGAAGTCGGCGCTGGTGAACGGGGCGCCGTCCGACCACCGGTGGCCCTTCCGGAGGTGGAAGGTGAAGATCCGCCCCTCCTTCACCTCGAACCGCTCCACGATGTCGGGGACGATCTGGTAGTCCCGGTCGAAGCGGACCAGACGCGCATAGCCGTAGACGAAGGCCAGCTTCGGGTCCTTGGGGGTCCCGATGAGCGTCCGCAGCTCGCCGCCGTAGGCCGCGTCGGGGTCGGTGGTCAGCACCAGCGGGTGTTCGGGGAGCCGGCGCGCGAGCGGCGGCAGCTCCCCAGCCGCCACCCGCGCGGCCAGGGCGGGCGGCTCCTCGGCCGGCGCCGCCCTGGCCGGCAGCCCGGCCCAGGCGAAGAGGCCCAAGGCGCCGAGCAGACAGACCGCCAGCATCCGCTTCATGTCCGGCCCCCTGGGGCCGCCCGCTGTCGGCGGAGCAGGGGGGCCAGCCGGATCTCGTCTACCCGATGGCAGCTGGCCAGGTGGTCCGGCCCGACCGGCCTCAACTCCGGCCTCTCGACCGCGCAGCGGTCCACCGCGTACCGGCAGCGCGGGGCGTAGGGGCAGCCCTGGTTGGAGGAAGGCAGCCATCCCTGGCCGTCGTTTCCCAGGACCTGGCGGTCGGCCCGGAGCTTGGGGTCCGGCTGGAGGACGGCGGCGAGGAGCGCCTCGGTGTAGGGGTGCTTCGGCCGCTCGAAGAGCTCGCGCTTGGACGCCATCTCCACGATGCGGCCCGCGTACATGACCGCCACGCGGTCGGCGACGTAGTCGATGACCGCCAGGTTGTGCGAGATGAAGAGGGAGGTCAGGCCCAGCTCGGCCTTCAGGTCCTTCAAGAGGTTCAACACCTGGGCCTGCGCCGACACGTCGAGGGCCGACACGGGCTCGTCGCACACGATGAGCTCGGGGCTCAGGGCCAGGGCCCGGGCGATCCCGATCCGCTGCCGCTGGCCGCCGGAGAAGGCGTGCGGATACCGGCTCAGGTACCGCACGTCCAGGCCGACCATGGCCATCAGCGTCTTGACGCGCTCCCGGATCTCGGCGGGTGTACCGTAGCCGTGGAGCCGCAACGGCTCGGCGATGATCTCGCCCACCGGCATCCGCGGGTTGAGGGAAGAATAGGGGTCCTGGAAGATGAGCTGGGCGTGCCGGCGCAGCGCGCGCAGCGCCTTGCCCTCCAGCTGGTCCACCCGCACCACGGTGCCGCCGGAGTTGAAGAGGATCTCTCCCCGCGTCGGCTTGAGCGCGCGCAGGATGAGGCGCGCCGTGGTGGTCTTGCCGCAGCCGCTCTCCCCCACCAGCCCCAGGGTCTCCCCGCGGGTCACGGTGAAGCTCACGTCCTCCACGGCGGCGATGGCCCCCACCTGCCGGCGCGCCAGCCCGAGGAGCCACGGCTGGAAGAGGGGGAAGTGCTTGGTGAGCTGGCGCACCACCAGCAAGGAGTCCCGCTCCCCTCCCAGGCTCGTGGCGGGCGCCGCCGTCACGCCCTGGCTCCCACGGGCGCCGACTCGGGGACGGAGTCGCGCTTGTAGCACGCCACCTCGTGGCCGGGCGCCAGGGCGCGCAGGGCGGGCATGGCATCGCCGCAGAGCTCGGGCTCTCCCTCGGGACAGCGGGAGAGGAACGGGCACCCCCGGATCCGCACGAGCGGATCAGGGACCGTCCCCGCGATGGTCTGGAGCCGCTCCCCGTCGGCCCGGCCGAAGTGGGGCGTGCTCCGGAGCAGGGCCTGGAGGTAGGGGTGCTGGGGATTCTCGAAGAGGGTGGCCACCGGGCCCGTTTCCATGACCTTGCCCAGGTACATGACGGTGACGGCGTCCGCGGCGTAGGCCACCACGCCCGGGTCGTGGGTGATGATCAGGAGCCCCATGCCGTACTCGCGCTGGAGCTTCAGGAGCAGATCGAGAATCTGGGCCTGGATGGTCACGTCCAGCGCGGAGGTGGGCTCGTCGGCGATCAGGAGCGCCGGCCGGCAGACGATGGCCATGGCGATCATGGCCCGCTGGCGGAGCCCACCGGAGAGCTCGAACGGGTAGGCGTTGACCTTCCGGTCGGGGTCGGGGAATCCCACCGCCTTCAGCGTCTCCACGGCCAGGGCCCGGGCCGCCGACCGGCTGGCCTCCCGGTGCAGCCGGGCCATCTCCCCGATCTGGTCGCCGATGGTGTGCACGGGAGAGAGGGACGTCATCGGCTCCTGGAAGACGATGCTGATGGCGCCCCCCCGGATGGCCCGCATGGTCTTCCCGTTGGCCGGGAGCGCGGCCAGATCCACCGGCGCGTCGCCGTTGGCGGAGAAGAGGATCCGGCCGGCCTCGATCCGGGCCCTGTCCGGGAGGATCCGCATGATCGACTGAGCCACGATGCTCTTCCCCGAGCCGGACTCCCCCACCAGGGCCATGGTCTGGCCGCGCTGCACGGTGAAGGAGGCCCCGTCCACCGCCCGGACCACCCCCTCGTCGAGGTAGATGTAGGTGCACAGGTTTTCGACGCGGAGCAGGGGCTCAGGCATGGCTCAGATCGGGGATGTCCTCCAGGGGGGTGGGGGGTCCGCCGCTGCCGGGGGTCCGGACTGTCTCACGCTGGGAGCCTCACGTGCCGAGTATGATATGATTCGAGGCGTCCCCCGGCAAGGGCGGCTCTCGGGCTCTCGCCGGAGAGCTTCTGTTTCCATCCGGATTGAGGCATAATAGGCGAACAATGGGGACGGGATCAGGAGCTTCCCGTCTCACGGGGGCTCGCGCCGGGCTGTTCCTCCCGTCCAGATCCGAGATATAATCTTACCACTTATGGGCTTCCGTCCATCTGGCAAATCGCGGCCCGTGTGGAAGGGGGGCCGGGAGGGCGGAGGGGACGTGGTGACGCTCGAGCCGCGTTGACGACCACGGGGTCCGCCCGAACGACCGGGGGGAGAGGCCGATAGGGATGTCATCAACGGGAATCAGGGCCCTGGAGGTCGGGGGCCGGGGCGCGCGGTCGGCCGGCGCCGGGGACGGGGCCAGCTACCGGGTCCTGATGTACAGCCACGACTCGTTCGGGCTCGGCCATCTCCGCCGCTGCCGCGCCATTGCCCACGCCCTCGTGGAGCACCACAAGAAGCTGAACGTGCTGATCCTGAGCGGGTCGCCCATCATCGGGCGGTTCAGCTTCCGGGCGCGGGTGGATTTCGTCCGGGTGCCGGGCATCATCAAGCTTCGCAACGGCGATTACACGAGCCTGAGTCTTGACGTGAACATCGAGCACACCCTGGCCCTCCGCGCGTCGATCATCGAGCACACGGCGCGGGTCTTCAACCCCGACCTGTTCCTGGTGGACAAGGAGCCGCTGGGCCTCCTGGGGGAGGTCAGGAAGACCCTCCACATGCTCAAGCGCCGCGGCGGCTGCCGGCTGGTGCTGGGGCTGCGCGACATCATGGACGACCCGGGCCTCCTCGCCGAAGAGTGGCGGCGCAAGCGCGTCATGCCCGCCCTCGAACGGCTGTACGACCATATCTGGATCTACGGCCTGCCGCAGATCTACGACCCGGTCAGCGCGTACCGGTTTCCCGCGAGCGTCGCGGCCAAGGCCGCCTTCACCGGCTATCTCCGGCGCGAGCCCCAGGCCGAAGCCTACCTCCCTCACGAGGTGGCCACCGCCATCCAGGGGGGGCCCTTTCTCCTGGTGACTCCGGGCGGGGGCGGGGACGGCACCGAACTCGTGGACGCCGCCCTTTCCGCGTACGAACGCTTCAACGGCCGGCTGCCCTGGCCGGCCCTGATCGTCTACGGACCGTTTCTGCCCGCGCGCCAGCGGGCGGCCTTCGAGCGACGGGCGGCGCGGCTCAAGCGGGTCACGACCCTCACCTTCCACGAGCACCTGGAAAACCTGATGGAGCGGGCGGCGGCGGTGGTCTGCCTCGGCGGCTACAACACCTTCTGCGAGGTTCTCTCCCTCAACAAACGGAGCCTCATCGTGCCCAGGGTGACGCCCCGCGCCGAACAGCTCCTGCGCGCCACCACCGCGCGGGAGCTGGGCCTCGTCCAGGTCCTCCTGCCGGAGCAGCTCACCCCGGAGACGCTGGCGGCGGCCATCATGCGGCTTCCCTAGCAGGCCCTGCCCGCGAGCAACCGGATCCCCGGTCTCCTGGAGGGGCTCAAGAACATCAACGCCACGGTGTCCCGGTGGCAGGCGAGGCGGGAGGCGCGGCCCCGGGCCCTCGGGTGACCGCCGCGCCCGCGGTCCTGGGACACCCCCCGGGGGGGGACGCCGGCCGCCCTGAGGCGGGAATGCTCGTCGTCCTGGTCAAGGGCTACCCTCGGGTCTCCGAGACCTTCATCGCGCAGGAGATCGCCGCGCTCGAGCGCCGCGGCGTGAGCCTCACCATCGTCTCCATGCGGCGGCCGTACGACCGGATCACCCATCCCGCCCACGGCCAGATCCGGGCCCCTGTGCTCTATCTCCCGGAGTACGTGCTCGACGCCCCCCTCAGGGTCCTGGCCGGCCACGCGAGGGCGCTCAGGGAGGCGCCCCGCCGGTACCTGGCGAGCCTGGGGCTCTGGCTCCGCGACCTCGTTCGCGACCCGACGCCGAGCCGCGTCAGGCGGTTCGCTCAGGCCGGGGTCCTGGCCGCCGAGCGGCCTCCGGGCTCCCGCCACTTCCACGTGCATTTCCTCCACACGCCCGCCTCCGTGGCGCGCTACGCGGCCGCCATGGGGGGCCTCTCCTACAGCGTCTCGGGCCACGCCAAGGATATCTGGACGCGCCCCGGGTGGGAGCTTCGCGAGAAGATCGAGGGCGCGCGCTTTGCCGTCACCTGCACCGCCCAGAACCGGGAGTACCTGAGGCGACTCGCTCCGGGGGCCCGGGTGGAGCTGATCTACCACGGCCTCGACCAGCGCTTCTTCGGCCCCCCGCCGGCCTTCGGCTCCTCGCGCGACGGATCGGAGGCGGCCGATCCGGTCCGACTGCTCTCGGTGGGGCGCTTTCAGCCCAAGAAGGGGGTCGACCTGGTCCTCCGGAGCCTGGCTCGACTCCACGCGCACGCGGTGCTGACGCTGGTTGGCTACGGGCCGCTGGAGGGCGAACTCCGGGCCCTGGCGCGGGAGCTCAGGGTGGAGGGCCGCGTGACCTGGCGCGGACCGCTGGACCAGCCCGCCGTGCGGGCGCTCTACCGCGAGAGCGACCTGTTCGTCCTGGCCCCGCGCATCGCGGCCGACGGCGACCGGGACGGGCTGCCCAACGTGGTGGTCGAGGCCCTCTCCCAGGCCCTCCCCGTGGTGGCCACCCGCGTCTCGGGCCTGCCCGAGATCGTCGAGGACGGCGTCAACGGGCGGCTCGTACCTCCGGAGGATCCGGCGGCGCTGGCGGCCGCCCTGGCAGAGCTCGTGGGGGATCCCGAGGCGCGCCGACGCTACGGGGCGGCGGCCCTCCGGCGGGTCGCCGCGGGCTGGGACGTCGAGGCCGGGGTCAGCCGGCTGGTGGCGCTTCTGGCCGAGGCGATAGACGAAGCCGGCGCCGCCCGAGGGCGCCCGCAGCCCTCGAAGACGACGGCGGGCGCGCTCCCCCGTCCATGAGCGAGCCACGGCCCGCGGCGGCCTTCTACACCCCGCTGAAGCACCCATTCCAGCCCGAGGCCTCCGGCGATCGCGAGATCGCGCGGGCCCTCCTGGACGCACTCCGGGGGGGCGGGTTCGAGCCGGGGCTGGCCAGCCGGCTATCCACGTGGCGGCGGGAATTCGAGCCAGGCGTCGCGGAGCGCCTCGATCGCGCGGCGGCGGTGGTCGTCCAGACGCTGATCCGTCGCTTCCGGGGACGTCCGCCAACCCGGAGGCCCCGCTTCTGGATGACGTACCAGAACTACCACCGGTGCCCCGACCTCCTGGGGCCCGCCGTGGCCTCGGCGCTCGAGATCCCGTACGTCCTCGTGGACACGGCGGTCTCGACGCGGAGCCGGCGGACGCCGTTTCGACCGTGGGTGAGCGCGGCCCGCCTGGCCCTCCGGCGGGCGGACCTCGTCTTTGCCATGAGCCCGCGGGATGTCCCGCGCATCGCCCGCCTCCGGGGCGCCCGGTTCGCCGAGCACCGCCTGCTCCTCCTCCCGCCGGCCGCGGACATGGCGCGGTTCGACGTCCCGGGCCGCGTACGGGCCGCCTGGCGGACGGAGCTCGCCCGGCGATTCGCCCGTCCTGACGGTCCCCTCTTCCTCTGCGTGGCCATGATGCGGGAAGACAAGCTCGACTCCTACCGGCTCCTCGCCGACGCGCTCGGTCACCTCCTCGCCGAGACGCCCGGGCGGCCCTGGCGGCTCCTGCTCGTCGGGGATGGTCCCGCCCGGCCGAAGGTGGAAGCCGCCTTCGCCTCCCTTCCTCCTGACCGGATCTGCCTCCTGGGGGCGCTTCAGCCGGAGGCGCTGGCCACACCGTACCTGGCCGCCGACATCTTTGCCTTCCCCGGCCTCGGTGACGCCCTTGGCCTCGTCTACCTGGAAGCGGCGGCGGCCGGACTTCCCGTCGTGGCCTGCCAGGGCCCGGGTCCCGAGGTCATGGTGCCCCAGGACGGCGGGCTCCTCACCGCGCCGACGCCGGAGGCGTTCGCGGCGGGACTCCGAGACCTCCTGGATGACCCGCTCCGGCGCCAGCGGATGGCCGAGGCGGCTCGCCGCTTCGTGGCCACCGAGCGGACGAAGGAGGCGTTCCACCGGCGGCTCGCGGAAGGACTCGGACGCCTGGGGCTGACGTGAACCGGCCCCCGATCCTTTTCTACTGCCAGCACCTGCTCGGGCTCGGTCACCTGCAGCGGGCGGTGATCCTGGCCCGCGCCCTCGTCGGGGCCGGCGAGCGGGTCGTCTTCGTGACCGGGGGGCTTCCCGTGCCGGGCCTGAACCTGGGGGGCGCCGAGGCGGTGGCGCTCCCGCCCCTCACCTCCGCGGACGATGCCGCGAGCAGCTTTGCCCTCCCGGACGGGAGCCCGCCCGACGAGGGCTACCTGGCCGACCGGCGGGAGCGCCTCCTCGCGTCGCTCGCCCGGTACGACCCGGGCGTCGTCCTCCTCGAGCTTTTCCCGTTCGGCAGGCATGCGCTCGCGTTCGAGCTGGCGCCCCTCCTCCTCGCCATTGCGGCGGACCGTCGCCGGCGTGGACGAGCGGCGCCCCAGGTCGCTGTGAGCCTGAGAGACATCCTGGTGGGCAAGAAGAACCAGGCGTGGTACGAGCTCGCCGTGGTGGCCGCCGTCAGACAGTGGGTCGACCGGGTTCTGGTCCACGGGAGCCCCGATCTGATCCCGCTCTCCCGCACCTTCGGCCTCGCCGACCGGCTGGCCGACCGGCTGGTCTACACGGGCTACCTCGCTGCCCCCCGCGCTCCGTCCGGGGAAGGCGCCCCCAGGGGCGAGGTGGTGGTCTCCGGCGGGGGCGGCCGCGTCGCCGCCGCGCTCTTCCTCACGGCCCTGGCCGCGCGTCAACTCTGCCCGGCGGCCGCGGCCCTCCCGTGGCGCCTGCTCACCGGGCCGTACCTGCCCGGCGAGCTCCGGGCCGACCTCGAGGCGGTGGCCGCACGGCTCGGGGGGCCGCCGGGGCGGCCGGCGGTGGTCGTGGAGACCTTCAGGGACGACTTCCCCGCGCTCCTCGGGCGGGCCGCGCTCTCGATCAGCCAGGCGGGATATAATACCGTGCTGGACGTGGTCGCCAGCGGCGTGCGGGCGGTGGTGGTGCCCTTCGAGGGGAGCGGTGACGAGCAACCGCTCCGGGCCCGGGTCCTGGCCGAACGGGGCGTCCTCAAGGTGGTCGGGGAAGCGGAGCTCTCGCCCGCCCGGCTCGGCGAGGCCATCGAGGCCGCGCTGACCACTCCCGGCTTTCCGGCCGCGTCGTCGCTCGACGTGAAGGGCGCGGCCCGATCCGTGGAGATCCTGACAGGGCTGGTGGACGGGGTGGCCGCCACCAGGCAGCGCGGGGGAGGAGGCTCGCGCCGGACGGCCCGGGCTCAGCCCGCCCGGCGGCGGTAGACGTAGTAGCGGTCGGCGTGCTCGACCTGCCCGGTCGTGTCAACCCGCTCGAGCTGCCAGGGCGACTCCAGGGTCAGATCGAGATCGCTCAGCACCACGGCCCCCGGTCTGAGCCAGCGGTGAATCCGGTCCAGGACAAGCTCCGGGAGGACATCGTCCTCGGGGCCGCCGCTGCCCAGGTCCAGATGGGCGAGGATGACCCGGCCCGTGAAGCGGGCGTGCACGGCGGGATCGGCCAGGACCTGCGTGATCTCGCCCAGGAAGAGACGGTCCGCGGGGGGGCGGGAGCGGGGATGGGTCTTGTTCAGCCGATCGAAGCAGAAGATCTCCCGGTGGGGGAAGCGCTCGCTCAGGTGGGAGTAGGAACGTCCCGTCCCGAGCCCGAACTCCACGATGAACCCATCCTCGCCGGCCAACCAGCGCGCGGCGAGGTCGATCGAGTCACGCTGGGCGAGCTTCTGCTGGATGTGAGAGTCGAGTCGGCTCATGCTCAGTGGGTGGCGGCCACGACGGCCCGGTCAGTCCTTAATCATAGCACGGCGTCGGGCGGGCTCGCGGAGCGGGAATGAGCGGGGCCTGGGATGAGGCGGCCTGGGGAGCCCTGGCCGATGAGCTTGCGCGCTGGGGCCAGGGCCGCGCGAGCTTCTGGTGGCGGGATGATGACGCCGGCCGACCCGCCCGGGCCTTCGACCGGCTCCTGGCCCTCGCCGCCGACCTCGAGCTTTCCCTGGGGCTGGCCGTGGTGCCGGCATGGCTCGAGCCCGACGTCGCCGAGGCGATCCGGGCGGCGCCGGGCGGGGTGGCGGTCCTCCAGCACGGGTTCGCTCACGCCAACCACGAGGGCGAAGTCCAGCCCGGAGAGCGGAAGGTCCATCCGGCTGAGTGTGGGACGGCCCGGCCCGCCCCCGTGGTGCTCGAGGAGGTGGCGGCGGGCGGCGCGTCCCTGAAGGCGGCCTTCGGGGATCGCGCCTTGCCGGCATTCGTTCCCCCGTGGAACCGCATCGCCGACGCCGTGTCGGCGAGCCTGCCGCGCCTGGGATACCGGGCGCTCTCCGCCTTCGGCCCGCGCTCGGCGGCCCAGCCGGTGCCCGGGCTCCTCCAGGTGAACTGCCATGCGGACCCGGTCGTGTGGCGCGAGGGCAAGCGCTTCGCCGGCGCGGGCGCCACGCTGGAGCGCCTGAGAACGCATCTCGCCGCCCGGCGGGAGGGTCACGCGGACCCCGCCGAGCCCACCGGGCTCCTCACCCATCATCGGGACATGGATCCGGCGTTCTGGGCATTCCTGGAGGAGCTGCTCCGGCGGCTCCGCGGGCACCCGGCGGTGGCGTTCCCCCAGCTCCGATCTCTGCTCTCCCCCCGGCCCGGCCAACCGGGGGCCTGACCCCCCGACGAGGCGTCGCGGCGGATCTTGCGAGAGCGCTCCCGGGCGCCGCGGTGTAGGCTAGAACGACGGGCATTCTCCGGTCAGCGCTCCGCGGGCCCCAGGCCGGGCCGCGCCGGCCGGCAGGGGTGCCACGGCCAGGGGGAGCCTCCCGCCTCGGCGGGACCGGTGTGAACGTGAGAGACCACGGGAGAGCAGTTCTATGAAACAGCTCGCAGGGACACTCGTCGCGATAACCCTTCTCTTCGCCACGGTGTCGGCGGTTCAGGCGGCCGGCCCCCTGGACGGGATCTGGGCCGGTCAGCTGTCCAACCCCGAGTTCGGGGACGCCGGCGGGGTGACCGGTGACCTCCTCGGCGGAGCGGTCGAGGTCACGGAAGGGCTGACCCTCCTCCTGCTCGTGGCCCTCGGACGGCTCGGGACGATCTGATGGCTTCGACCTGGCTCTACCTCATCCGCCACGGCGAGGTCCGCGAGGGGACCGAGGGACGGTTCGTCGGGCACACCGACGTCCCCCTCTCCGAGACCGGCCTCGAGCAGATGCGCAGGGTGGGGCGGGCGCTCGCCGATCTGCCCATCGAGGCGGTCTACTCCAGCGATCTCCTCCGGTCCCGCCAGAGCGCGGCCGAGGTGGCGCGGCCGCTCGGCCTCGCGCCGGTGGCGGTCCAGGCGCTCCGCGAGATGGCGATGGGCCGCTGGGAAGGGCTGACCCTCCGGGAGATCTCCGCGCGAGACCCCGACCTCTTCAGCCAGTGGCTGGCGCGCCTCGATACCTTCGTCTTCCCGGGCGGGGAGAGCCTCCTCCAGCTTCGGGCTCGCGTTCTGCCGGCGCTAGGGGAGATCCTCGACCGCCATGCCGGTCGGCGGGTCGCCGTCGTCGCCCACGGCGGCCCGAACCGGGTCATCCTCGCCGAGGCCCTGGGACTGCCGCTCGCCCACGTCCTCCGCCTCGGCCAGGAGTACGGGGGGTTGAGCCTGATCCAGTACCGGGCCGAGATGGCGATCGTGCGCCGCCTGAACCAGCCGCCCGGGGCCGACCATGCCGGGTGAGCCGGGCTCGGCAGAGATCCGCCTGGACCGCTGGCTCTGGGCCGCCCGGATGGGTGATCCGCTCCGAGCGCAGGCTTGGCCCGCGCAACCCTGGGGGGGGTCGGAAGGGGGAGAGCCCCCCTCCGAGCATGTTAGCGGAAGTACTCCTGGACCCGGCGGAAGACCTCGTAGATAAGCTGGATGTCCCCGAGGCAGTAGGCCTCGATCTCGTCGATCCGCCCCGCCTGCCAGAGGCCGTAGACCTGGGAGCCCTCCATCCCCTCCGGGACCTTCGCGAGCCCGAGGAGCGCCGCCACGATCTCCAGGCGCACCGTCTCCCCCCGCTGCCAGTTGGCGAGGGCCTGCATCACGTCGTAGTGGGCCTCGAGGAGGTAGGGGCGGAGGGGGAGGACGCGGCTCGGCGGGACGCCGAGGTAGAGGGAGCGGCGGAGGAGGTAAGGGACGTCGAAGGCCAGCCCGTTGTAGGTGACCAGGCGCCACTCCTTCTGCGCGGGGCGGACGGTCTCCCAGAACTCCACCAGGATCCGGCGCTCCTCCTCGATCCGCCGCGCGGTGAGGGCCTTGCGCTCGAGCTCCCCCCGCGCGTCGTGCCCCATCCCGATGCAGATGACGTGGCCGAACTCGGGGCGGAGGGCCATGAACGTCAGGATCCGCTCGTGGGCTGAGGCGGCCTCCGGCGCCTCGGGGGCGGCGAGGTAGTCGTCCAGGGTGAGGTCGGGGGGCGCCTCGGGGGCGCGCCGCCCGCCCAGGGCCCGCTCCCAGACGTACTCCTGGATCTTCCGGGGCTCGGCCCGGAGGTCGCGCGGGATGGTCTCGATGTCGAGGACGAGATTGGTCACCGCTCCCCCGATTCTAGCGCACCGCCCGTGGGCGGCGCCCCTCAGAACAGGGCCATCTGCTCGGAGGTCGGGGCCTGGGCCCGCGCCTCGCCGAAGAGGCGGATGACGCCGTAGACCCCGTCGTACCCCGGGGTGATGGTGAGCCGCCCCTCCCGGACCCGCCGGATCCCCTCCAGCACCCGGGGCTGGGTGAAGCGGGCCAACTCCTCCGGGGGAAGGTCGACCCGCCCTGCTCGAGCAGGCGAAGGTGCTCGGCCTCCACGGCCGCGGACTCGGCGCCGAGCCCGAGGGCCTCGGCGATGATCTCGGCGAGGGGGACGAGGTGGCGGGCGGGGACGGCGCCCGGCGGCCGGAAGCCCTCCGGGCGGTCCGCCAGGGTCTCCACGCGGTGCATCACGCCCACGGTCAGCGGCTTGCCGCACTCCGGGCAGCGGCCGCGCGCCCGTCGGGTCTCGGCCGGCGCGAAGAGGACTCCGCACGCCCGGTGGCCGTCGAAGTGGTACTTCCCCTCCTCCGGGAAGAACTCGATGGTGAAGAGGAACCGGGCCGGGTCCTTGGCGCGGATCGCCTCGAGGACCGCCGGGTAGGTGAGCTCCGTGTCGAAGACGTTCGCCTCGCGGGCGATCCGCTGGGGCGAGTGGGCGTCGGAGTTGGAGAGGAGCGCGATCCGGTCCAGGGCCGACCACCGCCGGTTCATGGCCGGGTCCGAGGAGAGCCCGGTCTCGATGGCGTGGATGCGCGGGGCGAGGTCCCCGTAGCACTCCTCGAGGCTGTCGAAGCCGGAGTTGGCCCCGAAGATCGAGTACCAGGGCGTCCAGGCGTGGGCCGGGACGAGAAAGCACTCCTCCGAGACCTCGAGCACCGCCTCCGCCAGCTCCCGGGCCGACAAGCCGAAGGTGGGGCGCCCGTCGGCGGAGAGCTTCCCGAACCGGCCGAGGGCCAGGTTGATCCGGGCGGCCACCTCGAAGGAGGGGGCGAAGAGGAGGGTGTGGACCCGCCGGAGTCGCCCGCCCTGGGTGAAGACGTTCGAGACCTCCACGG
>JACPHL010000258.1 GCA_016188625.1 Candidatus Rokuibacteriota bacterium
ATCTCCGGGGTCACGGTGGTCACCGCCAAGGACCACCGCCAAAGTGACGTCTTCCGGCAGACCTCAAGCGATTTTTGTCAGTAGAGAGGCCGGGGACCAGGCACGGGGGTAATCGTACCTTTACGCCGCTCTCGAAATGGGCGAGAGTTGCCTCAGGAAGTGAACCCCGGGAGAACCTTGACTTTTTCAGTGGCCTGACGCGATAATAGCGGCCACGCTATGGACCCCTCCCCCCGCGAATCGCTCGGGTCGCTCCTGGTCGAGGCCGGCGTCCTGACCGAGGCGGAGCTGGCCCCGGCCCTGGAGCGCCAGCTGGCCACGGGCGAGCCGCTGGCCGACGCCCTGGTGGCGCTTGGGTACTGCCGGCCGGAGGAGATCGCCCAGGCCCTGGCCCGGCGGTGGGGCCTCGCCTACATCGCCCCCGACGAGTTCCCCTCCACGCCGCCGGCCCTCAAGCACCTCTCCGCCGAGTACATGCGCCAGTACCGCGTCTGCCCCGTGGCCGTCGAGGGCGGGGGCCTCCTGATCGCGTGCGCCGATCCCTCCGACCTCACCCTGCTCGACGACCTCCGCTCGGTGCTGGGCGGCGAGATCCGGCTGGCCGTGGCCCCGGAGGGGGCGGTCCTGGCGGCGATCGACCGCTACTTCGGCACGGGCTCCACCGCGGTCCAGAAGGTGGTGGAGACGATCCGGGAGGACGAGCTGGGGCCGGCCGAGGAGGACGTGGATCATCTCCGGGACCTGGCCTTCGAGGCCCCGGTGGTCCGGCTCGTGAACCTCCTCATCGAGAACGCGGTGGGGGCCAGCGCCTCGGACATCCACCTCGAGCCGTTCGAGGAGAGCCTCCGGGTCCGCTACCGGATCGACGGCGTCCTCTTCGACGTCGAGGCCCCGCCGCGCCGCCTCCTGCCCGCCATCACCTCCCGGATCAAGATCATGGCCGAGCTCAACATCGCCGAGCGCCGGCTCCCCCAGGACGGGCGCATCCGGATGAACCTCCTGGGCCGGCGGCTCGACATCCGAGTCTCCACGGTCCCCACCATCCACGGCGAGAGCGTGGTGATGCGCCTCCTCGACCGCTCGGCCATCCTCCTGCCGCTCCCGCGCCTGGGCCTCGATCCACGGACCCAGCGCCAGCTGGAGCGGCTGATCGAGCGCCCCCACGGGATGCTCCTGGTCACCGGGCCCACCGGCTCCGGGAAGACCACCACCCTCTACGCGGCCCTCGACAAGATCAACCTGCCGGGGAAGAAGATCATCACCATCGAGGAACCGGTCGAGTACCAGCTCAAGGGGGTCAACCAGATCGCGGTCAAGCCGAAGATCGGGCTCACCTTCGCCACCGGCCTCCGCCACATCGTCCGCCAGGACCCGGACGTCATCATGGTCGGGGAGATCCGGGACTCCGAGACCGCCGAGATCGCCATCCACTCGGCACTGACCGGGCACCTGGTCTTCTCCACCCTGCACACCAACGACGCCCCGGGCGCCATCACCCGGCTCCTGGACATGGGGGTGGAGAGCTACCTCCTGGCCTCCGTCCTGGAGGGCATCGTGGCCCAACGCCTGGTCCGCCTCATCTGTCCGGCGTGCCGGGCCCCGGAGGCCGCCGACCCCAAGACCCTCCGCGCCCTGGGCGTGGACGAGCTCCCCCAGAAGATCACGCTCTCCCGCGGCAAGGGGTGCCCCGAGTGCCGCCAGACCGGCTACCGGGGCCGGACGGGGATCTACGAGCTCCTCGTGATCGGGGAAGAGCTCCGCTCGATGACCGTGCGGAAAACCCCGGGCAACGAGCTGCGCCGGCGCGCCCTCGAGCTCGGGATGCGGGGCCTCCGCGAGGACGGCTGGGCCAAGGTCGTGGCCGGGCTCACCACGGTGGACGAGGTCCTCCGGGTCAGCCAGGAGGAGAACGGGGCCGAGTGATGCCGGTCTTCACCTACCGGGCGACCGACCGGGTCGGGCGGATGATCGACGGCACCATGGAGGCGGCGAGCCGGCGCGCCGTGGTCGAGCGGCTCCACCGGGAGGAGTACTACCCCGTGGCGGTGGAGAGCGCCGAGATCCGGGCCGGGTGGCGGCAGCTCGTCCCGGAGCTCCCCTTCCAGCGGGTCACCTCCAAGGACCTCCTGGCCCTCACCCGGGAGCTGGCGACCCTGGTCGACGCGGGGCTCCCCCTCGACCGCGCCCTCCAGATCCTCGGGGAGCTGACCGGCCATCCCCGGCTCCAGCGGATCGTCCAGGACCTGACCCGGAGCGTCCGGGGGGGCAACTCCCTCGCCGAGGCCCTGGCCCGCCACCACCCGCGCCCGTTCTCCCGCCTCTACATCAACATGGTCCGGGCCGGGGAGAAGGGAGGCGTCCTCGAGATCGCCCTCAAGCGCCTCACCGGGTTCCTCGAGGCGGCCCAGGAGCTCCGCGAGGCGATCGTCTCCGCCCTCATCTACCCGACGCTCCTCGCCGTCGTCGGGTCGGGGGCGGTCGTCTTCCTCCTGACCTTCGTCCTCCCCCGCTTCGCCGTCATCTTCGCCGATCTGGGGCAGGCCCTTCCGCTCCCGACCCGGATCCTCCTGGCGGTCTCCGAGGGGATCCAGACCTACTGGTGGGGGCTGCTGCTCCTCGGCCTGCTGACGCTCCTCGGCTGGCGGGCGGCGACCGGCACCGAGGCCGGGCGGCTCGCCTGGGACCGCTGGCTCCTCGGAACCCCCCTCCTCGGGGGGCTCCTCCTCCGGCTCGAGGTCGCCCGCTTCGCCCGAACCCTCGGCACCCTGCTCCAGGCCGGCGTCCCCGTCCTCCAGGCCCTCGCGGTCGTCAAGGAGGTCGCGGTCAATCGCGTCGTGGTCGAGGCCCTCGAGCGGCTCCACGAGGGGATCAAGCGGGGCGGCGGGATCGCCTCGCCCCTGGCCGCCAGTCGGGTCTTCCCGTCCCTGGCCGTCCACATGGTCCGGGTCGGGGAGGAGACCGGCCGGCTCGAGGAGATGCTCTCGAAGGTGGCCGACGTCTACGAGGGCGAGGTCCGGACGGCCGTGAAGCGGCTCATCGCGGTCCTGGAGCCCGCCATCATCCTCACGCTGGGCGTGGTGGTCCTCCTCATCGTGGTGGCGATCCTCCTCGCCATCTTCGGGATCAACGAGCTGCCGCTCTAGAACCCCATGGACCGGCTCCGCCCGTCCCCCGGCCCCCGATCCCGCGGCCTCGGGCCTCTGCGGGGCCCCGACGGCTTCACCCTCATCGAGCTCCTCGTCGTGGTCATCATCCTGGGGCTCCTGGCCGCGCTCGTGGGGCCGCGCCTCTTCGGCCGGGTCGGCCGCTCCAAGCAGGCCGCGGCCCAGGTCCAGATCGAGCTCTTCGGCACGGCCCTCGATCAGCTCCGGCTCGACCTGGGCCGCTACCCCACCACCGCCGAGGGGTTGGAGGCCCTCCGGACGAGCCCGAACCTCCCCGGCTGGGACGGCCCCTACCTGAAGAAGGAGCTCCCGCTGGATCCCTGGGGGAGCCCCTATCACTACCGGAGCCCGGGCGAGCACGGGGAGTACGACCTCTGGTCCTACGGGGCCGACGGCGCCCCGGGCGGGGAGGGAGAGAACCAGGACGTCGTGAGCTGGGGCGGGGGGAAGGGATGAGGCCGGCGAGCCGCGGCGGCTTCACCCTCCTCGAGCTCCTGGTGGTCCTCGCCATCCTGGTGGTGAGCGCGGCCCTGGTCCTGCCGAGCCTCGGCCCCGGCACCGCGACCCTCCGCCTCCGGGCCGAGGCGCGCTCGATCGTCGCGCTCCTCCGCCAGGCCCGCCAGCTCGCCGTCAGCCAGCGTCGCCCCCATACCGTGGCGATCGACTCCCTGGGCCACGCGGTCGTGATCAGGGGCGACGACGCCGGCTCACCGGTCTCACGCCTGCCCCTCACCGGAGAAGTCCGTCTTAAGGCGGAGGAGGGCGAGCCCAGCTTGACCTTCACGCCTCGCGGGACGGCGCGCGAGACGACCTGGCTCCTCGAGGGCGCAGGCGGGCGGCGCTACCGGATCCACGTCGAGGCCGTGACGGGTCGGGTCTCGCTCCGGCGGGAGGCGTGATGCCCATGACCGGCCGGGTTCCCTCGGGCTGCTCCAGGTCGGCAGGGTTCACGCTTCTCGAGGTCCTGGTGGCGATGGCGATCCTGGCCGTGGCCGTGACGGCTGTCATGCAGCTCTTCGGCCAGGGGCTCCGCCTGGCCCGGGCCTCGGGGGAGCACCTCACCGCCACGCTCCTGGCCAGCCAGAAACTGACCGAGGTCGCCCAGGCGGGCCTCGAGCCGGGGGAGAGCCGGGGGGTCGAGGGGACCTACCGGTGGCAGGCCGCGGTCCGGCCCGTCCCCGAGCTCCAGCCCGTCGAGCTCCCCGAGGGGCTCCGGCCGACCGGCCAGCTCGTCCAGGTGGCGGTGCGGGTCGAGTGGGGGCGGGGGAAGGTCGTCGAGCTGACGACGCTGCGCGCCGTGGAGGCGACGCCGTGAGGCGCCAGCACGGGTTCACCCTCCTTGAGCTTCTCCTGGCCCTGGCCATCCTGGGAGTGCTCGTGGCGATCCTCCTGGCCGGGCTCCGGATCGGGATCTCGGCCTGGGAGGGCGGGGAGGCGCGGGCCGAGGTGCACCAGCGCCTGCGCGCCATCGCCGGGCACCTCGAGGATGCCCTGGCCTCGGCCTACCCCTACCGCGCCAGGGTCGAGGGGCTGGAGCGACGGATCCTCTTCGAGGGCGAGCCCCATCGGGTCCGCTTCGTCACCGCCGGTGCGCCCCTGACCCTCCCCGCCCCGATCGCCTTCCACGCCGTGACCCTCGCCCTGGACGAGGACGTGGGGCTCACCCTGACCGAGAAACCCGTCCCGGCCGAGGCCCCGTTCGCGGGCGGCACCCGCCTCGTCCTCGACCCGGAGGTGCGCGCCCTCCGCTTCAGCTACCGCGCCGAGGGCGGGGGCTGGCAGGAGCGCTGGGATGGACAGGAGGCCGGGGGGCTCCCCACCGCCGTGCGGATCGATCTCGCGGTCCGCTTCCGCGACCGGATCGAGACCCTCCCCGCCCTCATGATCCCCTTGCCCCTGGGGAAGGGCGCATGATCCGCCGGGACGAGCGCGGCTTCGCCCTGGTC
>JACPHL010000016.1 GCA_016188625.1 Candidatus Rokuibacteriota bacterium
CCGGATTCTCCGCCAAGAGCTCGACGATCCGCGCGTAGAGGGCCTTCTTCTGCTCCACGGTGCGGCCGGCGTTGAGGGTGATCTGGATGAGGACGACGTCATCCGTCCGCTCGATCCCCAGGTAGGCGGGATCGTAGATCAGTCCGTCCGCGGGATGCTCGGTGACGACCTGAAAGCGGTCCAGGGGCGGGGCGTTCACGGCCTCGACCATCGCCCGGTGGACAGCGTCCCCGATCGCGCGCCGATAGGCGGGAGACTTCCCCTCTCGCAGCGCGATGCGCACCAGTGGCACGACGATCACCTCCTCCTGACGCCTGGATCAGGGGCTGGACGACGGCCGTTCCAGGGCGGAGCGCTGCCCGAGCCTCCAGGCTGCGAGGCCCACAGCGAGGCGCGGGAGGTGTCGCCGGCACAGGGCGCCGGCGAGGAGCCCGACGGCGATGCCCGCCAGCACATCCGAGGCGTAGTGCGCCCCGAGGACGACGCGGCTCACGCCGATCGCCGCCGCGAGCCCGTACAGGGGGAGCGCCAGGCGGGGGTAGGCCGCGGCCACGACCACCGCGATCGCGAAGGCCTGGCTGGCGTGGCCCGAGGGGAAGGAGTCCATGCCCTCCTGATAGCAGGGCAGAAGCTGGAAGGTCCCCGCCTCGGGGAAGAGCGGGCGTACCCGACAGCTCGTGTATTTCAGCAACTGGGTGAGGAGGCCGGCGGTGAAGAGCCCGCCCACCCCGCAGAGGCCGGCCGCGAAAAACCGGGACCGCCCGAGGAGGCCTCCCCCGGCGACCGCGAGGAGGAGGGCGGCGGCCTCGACCCGCCAATCGCCCAACCAGGTCGCCTTCGTGAACAGGAGCCGCGCGAGCGGTGCCTCCCAGGCGAGGACGCTCGCGGAGAGCCCGCGGTCCCAGGTGACCATGAGCAGGGCCGCCGCCACGGCGCAGAGCGCCGCGCAGAGGACAAGCCTCCTGTCCTGGTCGGGGATAGTCCACTCCGCGGTCGGACTCGGCATGGTGGGCGGTCGCCAAAAAGGCGTGGACAGGATGCCAGAGCCCCGCCGGCCATGTCAAGGAACTTTCCCACTCGGCATAGAAGATCGCGCGCCGATTTCCGGGATGGACACGGCGCCTCGGCGCCGCTCCGCTCCATCTCACGGGTGGTCGGAACGGAGACCGGCTCGAGAACATCGGGTAGGACGTGCTGGGGCGGGGAGGCTCCTGTTACATGGCGGGGCCGCTACAGATCATGTCACTCGGGGTCATCGATCGGCTCCCGGAGACCGGCAGGGAGGCCAGGGAAGGCGGGGAGGCCGCTCCAGGGAACCGGGAGGCGCACGAGCGCCTCGAGGCCGAACCGGTCCATCTCGTCGGAACCCAGGAGCGGATCCTCGGACGCCTCTCGCGGGGGCGCACCCCCGGAGAGGGCCGGGGCCTCCCCGCCCTCCTCACGTGGCTCTTCCGGGACGGTGGGGGCGGTCACGGCAGCACGACCTGCTTTTTCGAGAGCCTGGTCCGAACCCACGGGATTCCCGCTCAGACTTACGGCCGCTCGCGGTAGAGCGCGCCGAGCACCGCGCCGTACACCAGGTGCGCGCCCAGGCTCATCGCGGCCATGGTGAACTGGCCGGGCCCGCCGGCCCCGGGCTGGACCGCGCACGGGTTCATCGCGGCGCAGGGGTTGACCGGGGCGCAGGGATTGACCGCCTGGACGGCCGCGCACGGGTTGGTCGCCGCCGAGGCCTCCACCCCCGTGAGAGACTGGAGCCACATCATGATCGGTGCCAGAGCCACGAGGGCGAAGAGCCAGGGCGCCAGGGAGAAGAGCGCCCCGCGCGCCCAGCGGGGCCCGGGGAGTATCGGCGCCAGGAAGGCGGCGTAGATCAGGGCCAGGATCACACCGTTGGCCAGGTGGATCAGCCCGCCCACCAGGTACGGGGCCCCGACCGGCACCAGGCTTCCCAGACTGCCGAGGAGATCCATGGCCGGGAGCCCGACGAGCGGCATCCCGTACATCAATACCGTCATCACCGTGGTCGCGAGCAGGCCGGCGAGGGCCGCCCGGTTGACGTTGATCTGCTGGAACATGCGCATCCTCCCTTTTCAAGAAATTGGGTCCGCCCGCTAAGACGCGCGGCCGAGGGGATAAGATTCGGCCGTTCCCGCCCCCCTCCCCGCATCCCGCCGACGGCCGGGCTCATCCTATGGATGGGTCGAGCCGAGAGGCCGGCCGTCATCGAGGAGGGATGTTCTATGTCGGACGCCATGCTCTTGACCGTGCTCATCGCCGCCCTGGTGGTGGTGACGATCTTCACCCCGCTCATCGGCGACTGATCCCGCGGGATCTGAGCGTCCCATGTCGAGAGACCTGAACAGGCTCCGCCGGGCTGGTGGATCGGCCCGGCGACCCTTGTTCGCCGCTGCCCTGGCCCTTTTCCTGGTCCTTGGCCCGGAGATGGCGCTGGCCGATCCCTGGGCTGGGCCTTCCGATCTCCGCTCCCTGCTCCAAGAGACCCTCGCCGCCAATCGCGCGCTGGCCCGGCAGCTCGAGGAGCTCCGCGAGCAGCAGAGGGCCTCGGAGGTGCGGCTGAGCCGACTCGAGACTCGGCGAGGGGCGGCCGAGCGGATCATCCGGCAGTACGCGGGAGGGATCGCCTTCATCCAGGGCGTGTATCGGCTCACGGACGACAGCGACCGGCCGCTCCGGTACGCTGGCGCCGCGTCGGGGGCCGGAGAGACCATCTCGATTCTCTCCACCGAGGGGGCCGGACCCGAGGTCACCTTCGAGTTCCACGGGACTGGATTTCTGGTCAGCGCCGAGGGCCTCCTCGTGACCAACCGCCACGTCGTGGAGCCCTGGGAGGAGAGCGAGCGGGTCAAGGGGCTCCTGCGGGCCGGCTTCCGCCCGGGGCGGATCGTACTCCGCGCCTTCTTCCCGGGACACCCGGAGCCGTTTCCGTTGGAGATCGTCGCCCTGGCCCCCGATCCCGACATCGCCCTGCTCCGCTTCGATCCACGGGGGATCGACCTTCCGGTGCCCCCCCTGGCCAGCCCGGAAGAACAGAGCCCGGTGGGAGCCCCGGTCCTCCTGCTCGGCTACCCGGCCGGCCTCGCCGCCCTGGTGGCCAAGGCCGAGCTGCGACCGTCGGCGTCGCTCG
>JACPHL010000251.1 GCA_016188625.1 Candidatus Rokuibacteriota bacterium
CTGGTCGCCTACTGCCTCGGGATCACCAACATCGACCCCCTGCGCTACGGGCTCCTCTTCGAGCGCTTCCTCAACCCCGAGCGGGTCATCATGCCCGACATGGACATCGACTTCTCCGACGACCGCCGGGATGAGGTGATCGAGTACGTGGCGCGCCGGTACGGGCGGGACAACGTCGCCAAGATCATCACCTTCGGGACCCTGGGGGCGAAGCAGGCGATCCGGGACGTCGGGCGAGTCCTGGGGATGAGCTACGGGGAGGTGGACAAGCTCGCCCGGCTCGTTCCGCCCGCCCTGAACATCACCCTCGACCGGGCCCTCCAGCAGAGCCCCCCGCTCGCCGAGGCGGTGAAGACCCGGCCCGAGGTCGCCAAGCTCTGGGAGGTCGCCCGCGCCCTGGAGGGGCTCGTCCGCCACGCCTCGACCCACGCCGCGGGGGTGGTCATCTCCGACGAGCCCCTCATCGAGCTGGTCCCCCTCTACAAGGACCCCAAGAAGGACGAGGTCGTCACCCAGTACGCCATGAAGCCCATCGAGAAGATCGGGCTGCTCAAGATGGACTTCCTGGGGCTCCGGACGCTCACGGTCATCGCCAATACGGTCAAGCTGGTGGCCGAGACCCAGGGCGGGGCCATCGACATCGATCGCATCCCCCTCGACGACCCGGCCACCTACCAGCTCCTCTCCGAGGCGCGGACCTTCGGGGTCTTCCAGCTGGAGTCGGCGGGGATGCGGAGCCTGCTGCAGCGCCTCCGCCCCGAGCGGCTCGAGGACGTCATCGCGCTGGTCGCCCTCTACCGCCCCGGCCCCATGGCCTTCATCGACGACTTCATCGCCCGTCGCCACGGGCGCGCCCGGGTGGACCACGAGCACCCGCTGATGGAGCAGTGCCTCCGGGAGACCTACGGGATCATGGTCTACCAGGAGCAGGTCATGCAGATCGCCTCGGAGCTGGCCGGGTTCAGCATGGGCGAGGCCGACGTCCTCCGCCGGGCCATGGGGAAGAAGGACCGGGAGATGATGGCGACGCAGCGCGCGACCTTCGTCGCCCGGGCCAAGGCGCGGGGGATCCCCCAGCGGAAGGCCGAGCGGATCTTCGACATCATGGCGCCCTTCGCGGAGTACGCCTTCAACAAGTGCCTCACCGCGGACACCCTGATCGAGATGGCCGACGGTACCCGGAAGCCCATTACGGAGGTGCGCGCCGGCGACCTGGTCCTGACCAAGGACGGCCCCTTCAGGGCCCTGGGGATACGGCCGAGCGGAGCCCGGCGGGTCGGACGGCTCGTGCTCGCCAACGGGATGGCCGTGCGCTGCACCCCCGACCACCCGGTCTTCACCCAGCGCGGATGGGTGAACGCCGAGGAGCTTACCCCCGACGACTTCGTGGCTGTGACCCGCCGGCTCGCGCGCGGGACCGTGGACGTGCTCCCGTTGGCGCTCTGCCAAGAACCGCTCCGAGAGGCGATCCTCAAGCGCTACCCCAGCCTGAAGGCCGGGTGCCGGGCCCTCGGGGTCGCATATCGCCTCCTGTTCCCTGACAGAGGGAAGCGGGGGATTCGCCGCGACACGCTCGGCTACCTGGCCGAGCGCCTCGATGCCCCCACGCTTCAGGCGCTGGCGGCCGCGCCCATCGGCTGGTCACGACCCAAGGGCTTCACCGTCGAGGGGATCGAGCCGACCTACGACTTCGAGGTCCCGGGAGCGAAGAGCTTCATCGCGAACGGGATCGTCGTTCACAACTCCCACGCGGCGGCGTACGCCATGGTGGCCTACCAGACCGCCTACCTGAAGGCCAACTTCCCCGTGGAGTTCATGGCCGCGCTCCTCACCTCCGAGATGGGGAACACCGACAAGATCGTCCGCCACATCGAGGAGTGCCGGGCCATGGGGCTCGAGGTCCTCCCGCCCGATGTGAACCTCTCGCGGACCCAGTTCACCGTCTCGGGGAAGACCATCCGCTTCGGCCTGGCCGCCATCAAGAACGTGGGGGAGAAGGCGATCGAGTCCATCCAGGCGGCCCGGGTCGCCGGGGGGCCTTTCACCTCTCTCGAGGACTTCTGCCGCCGGGTGGACACCCAGCTGGTCAACCGGCGGGTGGTCGAGAGCCTCATCAAGGCCGGGGCCTTCGACTCCCTCGGCGTCCCCCGGGCCCAGCTCCTCGCCAGCCTGGACCGGGCCCTGGAGCAGGGCCAGCGCCACCAGCGCGAGCGCCAGCAGGGGCAGGGGTCCTTCTTCGACATGCTGGGCGGCGAGACCCTCCCCACCGCGCCGGCGGCCGAGGCCCCCGATCTCCCCGAGTGGGAGGCCGACCAGCTCCTGGCCTACGAGAAGGAGGTGCTGGGCTTCTACCTCACCGGCCACCCCCTGGCGCGCTACCAGTCGCTGGCGGCTCGCCTCGGGGTCCTCCGGATCGGGGAGCTCGCCGCCAGGGAGGATGGGTCGCGGGTCGTCCTCCTCGGCCTGGCCGGGGTGGTGAAGGAGATCATCACCAAGGGCGGCGACCGGATGGCCTTCGTCACGCTGGAGGACATGTCAGGGAGCCTCGAGGTGACGGTCTTCCCCGACGCCTACAAGGGGAGCGCCGCGCACCTCCGGGGCGGGCTCCCCCTCCTGGTCCGCGGCCGCCTGGAGGGCGGGGAGGAGAAGAAGCTCCTGGCCGAGGAGATCCAGCCCGTGACCGAGGCCGCGGCGGCCGGCGCCACCGTCCCCGGGGGCGGCCCCCCCACGGTCTGCCGGATCCGGGTGCCGGCGAACGGGGCGGCGCGGGAGCGGCTCGAGGCCCTCCGGGAGCGCTGTCGGGCCCACGCGGGACCCCTCGCCCTGTACCTGCACGTCGCGCTCCCGACGGGCGACGAGGTGGTCGTCCGGGCCCGCGGGGTGACGGTCGGCTACTCCGACCGGCTGGTCGCGGAGGTCGAGGCCCTGCTGGGCGAGCGGAGCATCAGGTTCGAATGAGGGACGTGCTCGACTTCGAGAAGCCCCTCCTCGAGATCGAGGCCAGGCTCGCCGAGCTGCGCCAGACCGGGAGCCCGGAGGAGGCGGCGCGGCTGGAGGAGCGCCTCCGCCGCCAGCAGCGCAAGGTCTTCGCCAACCTCACGCCCTGGCAGCGGGTCCAACTGGCCCGCCACCCCCGGCGTCCCTACACCCTCGACTTCATCCGGCTCCTCATGGAGGACTTCGTCGAGCTGCACGGGGATCGGGCCTTCGGGGACGACAGGGCCGTGGTGGGCGGGCTGGCGCGGTTCGAGGGGCAGTCGGTGGTGGTGGTCGGGCACCAGAAGGGCCGGGACACCCGGGAGAAGATCCTCCGGAACTTCGGCATGCCCCACCCCGAGGGGTACCGGAAGGCCCTCCGGCTCATGAAGCTGGCCGAGAAGTTCGGCAAGCCGGTCGTCACCTTCATCGACACCCCCGGGGCCTACCCCGGGATCGGGGCCGAGGAGCGGGGCCAGGCCGAGGCGATCGCGCGGAACCTCCGCGAGATGACCGCCCTGGGCGTGCCGATCGTGGTCCTGGTGACCGGGGAGGGCGGCAGCGGGGGGGCGCTGGCCCTCGGAGTCGGCGATCGGGTGCTCATGCTCGAGCACGCCGTCTACTCGGTGATCTCACCGGAGGGGTGCGCGGCCGAGATCCTGCGCCTCACCGCGGCGGATCTCCTCAAGCTCGGCGTCATCGACCGGATCGTCGGCGAGCCGCCGGGCGGGGCCCATCGCGACTGGGAGGGGACGGCTGAGGCGGTCCGGGGCGCCCTCAGGGCGACGCTCGACGAGCTCCGGACCCTGGGCCCGGACGAGCTGGTCGGCCAGCGCTACGCGAAGTTCCGGCGGATCGGGGTCTTCGAGGAAGCCCTCTAAAATGTTCGAAGGGGGGCGCTGCCCCCCTCCGAGCCTCCCCCAAAGGTTGCGCGGGCAAAGCCCGCGCTCGGAGCGGACCATCCCTGCGGGGAGGCGTCGGTCCCGAGCGGAGCGATAAGCGGAACGGCGCGGGTCCCCGCCATGAGCGAGCCGGGTGGGGAAGCCGGCTCGCGGGCGGAACACGACCAGGA
>JACPHL010000238.1 GCA_016188625.1 Candidatus Rokuibacteriota bacterium
CCAGTGGCTCGCCGGGAGCGCCCGGCGGTCCGGCGCGCCCTCGTCCGCCGACGAGGTCCAGGAGCGGATCTCCGCGATCTTCCCCGAGGTCCGGGCCTTCACCCAGCGCCGGGGTCTGAACCTCTCCGGGGGCCAGAAGAAGATCGTCTCCATCGCGCGGGCCATGAGCCTGGCGCCCTCGGTCCTCCTCCTGGACGAGCCCTTCGAGGGGCTGGCCCCCGTGGTGGTGAACCGGTTCATCGAGGCGGTGACCACCATCAAGGCCATGGGGATTCCGTTGCTGATCGCCGAGTCCAACCTGAGGACCGCCACCCGCATCGCGGACCGCCTGTACGCCATCGACCGCGGCGAGATCGTGTTCCAAGGGGATCCACGGAGCGCCCTGGAGAACGAGGAGGTCATGAAGACCCTTCGCGGGTGAGCCCGCGGAGTCGGACGCGGCCCCCGGCGGGCCGTTGCGGCCCTGCCCCCCCGGGCAGGGCCGTCGTGCGTGTGGTCGGGACGAAGGAGGGCCTTATGAAGGCAGCCGTGCTATCCCGGGTGGGCGGCCCGCTGACCGTCGAGGAGGTGCCCACGCCGAGCCCGAAGACGGGCGAGGTCCTGGTCAGGGTGACGGCCTGCGGGGTCTGCCATACCGATCTCCACGTCGTGAAGGGCGAGGTCAAGTTCCCGGTCCCCTGCGTCCTCGGCCACGAGGTCTCGGGGGTCGTGGCGGCCCTCGGGCCCGGCGTGAGCGGGCTCGAGACCGGCGAGCCCGTCGTGGGGTGCTTCATCATGCCCTGCGGCGCCTGCGCCTACTGCGCCCGGGGGCGGGACGACCTCTGCGAGACCTTCTTCGCCCTGAACCGGCTCCGGGGGGTGCTCTACGACGGCGAGAGTCGGCTCCGCCGGGGCGATGGCTCGCCCCTGGCCATGTACAGCATGGCGGGCCTCGCCGAGTACGCCGTGGTCCCGGCCACGGCCGTGTTCCCCGCCCCCGGCCACCTCCCCCTGGCCGACTGCGCGATCCTCGGCTGCGCGGTCATGACGGCCTACGGGGCCGTCAAGAACCAGGCCCAGGTCGGGCCGGCCGAGACCGTGGCGGTGGTGGGCGTGGGCGGGGTCGGGTCCAACGCGATCCAGCTCGCCCGGGTCTTCGGGGCGGCGGAGGTGATCGCCGTGGACGTGCGGGACGACAAGCTCGAGGCGGCGCGCGCCCTGGGGGCGACCCGGGTCGTGAACGCCGCCCGGGAGGACCCGGTCGCCGGGGTGATGGCGCTGACGGGCGGCCGGGGCGCGGATGTCGCCATCGAGGCCCTGGGCCGGCCGGAGACCGTGGTCCAGGCCTTCATGATGACCCGGGACGGGGGCCGGACCGTGGTGATCGGCATCGCCGCCGGCCAGGCCACGGCGGCCATCGAGATCACCCGGCTGGTCCGCCGCGGGATCCGCCTCGCCGGCTCGTACGGGTGCCGCGTCCGGACCGATATGCCCGAGGTCCTGCGCCTGGCCGCGGGGGGGCAGATCGACGTCTCCCGGCCGATCACGCGCCGGTACCGGCTCGAGGACGCGGACCGGGCCTACCAGGCGCTCGCCCGGGGCGAGATCGTCGGGCGCGCCATCGTGGTCATGGAGTGAGGCTCGGGCCATCCTTCGATTTTTCCTTGCGGTTTTGCGCCGAGGCATGCTACGGTGAAACGCTCCTACCATCCCGGGAGGAGGTTCGTGCGGCGAGGCCTCGCGTGGTGGAGTTTCCTGCTCTGGCTCGTCCTCGTCACCCCGGCCGTGGCGCAGGAGCGGCGGGAGCTGGCCATCCGGCCCGGCGAGCAGCCGGTGGCCGTCTTCGCGGACCGCATCGAGCACCTCGAGCGCGAGCGCCTCGTCATCGCCACCGGCCACGTGGAGATCGTGCACGGGGACAGCCGGCTGGAGGCCGACCGGGTCGAGCTGAACCCCGAGACCGGGGAGGCGGTCGCCATCGGGCGGGTCGTCTTCTTCGACGGCCGCGACCGGCTCCTCGGCGAGCGCCTGGAGTACAACTTCCGGACCGGGACCGGGATCGTCTACCGGGCCGAGGCCTTCGTGGAGCCCCACTTCTTCGTGAGCGGCCAGCGGATGGAGCGCCTGGGGGAGAAGGCCTACCGGGTCCACCGGGGCGTCTTCACGACCTGCGAGCAGCCGACCCCCCACTGGTCCATCGGCGTCGGGCGGGCCACGGCGTACCTGGACGACTACCTGTGGGGGACCAACGCCTCCCTCTGGGTCTGGAAGCTCCCCCTGGTCCCCTTCGTCCCCTTCTTCGCCGCCAACCTCCGACGGGAGCGGCAGACCGGCTTCCTCATGCCGAGCTTCGGGACCTCCACCACCAAGGGGTTCACCGCGCGGATCCCCTTCTACTGGGCGATCAGCGACAGCCAGGACCTGACCCTCTCCTTCGACTACTACGCCAAGCGCGGCCCCGCCCTCGGGGCCGAGTACCGCTACATCCGGACCGAGCGCTCCCGGGGGGAGGTGGAGGGGTACTTCCTGCGCGACCGCGAGACCGACGACGACCGCTGGGTCCTCGGGTACCGCCACGACGAGCAGGTGACGGACCGGCTCACCATCCGCGCCGACCTGGCCCGGGTGAGCGACGACCAGTACTTCCAGGAGTTCTCCAACACCCTGGACGAGCGGAGCCGCCAGCGCCTCGACTCCAACCTGACGATCACCCAGCGCTGGGACACCTGGAACCTGGTGGGGAACTTCTTCTCCTACCGGGACCTCACCACCGACAAGGACATCGAGCTCCAGCGACTCCCCGAGCTGCGGCTCACCGCCTTCCGCCAGCCGGTCCCCTTCGCCCCCTTCTTCCTCTTCGACTTCGAGGGGTCGTTCGTGAACTTCGTCCGGGACGTGGGCTCCGACGGGCGGCGCCTCGATTTCCGCCCGGGGGTGAGCTACCCCCTCTCGCCGGGGGGCTACTTCGGCCTGACCCCCTTCGCCCGGCTCCGGGAGACCGTCTACGACACCCGCGTCGTGGGGACCAAGGTCCAGCAGGGCCTGACGGTCGAGGACACCGAGCGCGAGCTGGTGGCGCGAACGCTCTTCGAGACCGGGGTGGACGCCGAGGCCCGGGCCTTCAGGACCTACCCCATGGACGGGCGGTTCGGCCTGGCCCGGATCCAGCACCTCATCGAGCCCCGGGTGGGCTACGGCTTCGTCGGGAAGGGCGGTCGCGACCTGCCGCAGTTCGACGGGGTGGACGCGATCCCACCCCAGAGCGGCGTGACCTACTCCCTCACCAACCGGATCAAGGCCCGCCAGCTCCTCCCAGACGGCAAGGCCGGCGCCCCGTACGAGCTGCTCCGCTTCCTGCTCAGCCAGAGCTACAACCTCCGGGCCGACGACCGGCCGCTCTCCGACATCACCGGCGACCTGATCGTCCAGCCGGTCTTCGGGCTCCACTTCCGGACCGACGCCACCTACAACGTCTACGGCGGGGGGCTCCGGACCTTCAACACGGACCTCGCCTACACCGCCGCCCGCTGGCGGGGGTCGCTGGGGACCCGCCAC
>JACPHL010000041.1 GCA_016188625.1 Candidatus Rokuibacteriota bacterium
GCCGGCCCGATCGGAGGTCGGCGACGGAGGAGGACCGGCGCGCAATTGCTTCCTGGCTTGAAGGGCACGGCCATGTTTATGACATCCACATCGGACCCCTGGTGGATGCGTGGCATCCTGCCCCCGTGCGGGCTGTGCGGGCTGGGGGTAGCTTGACCCGTCCTGGAGCGGGGCGCTAGAATTCATTCCATGGAGCCGGTGATCGAGGTCATCGAGTACGCCGACTACCTCTGACCCTGGTGCTATCCGGCGGCCGTGCGCCTCCGGAAGCTGAAGCAGGAGCTGGGCGACCGCCTGGTCATGCGCTGGCGGCCCTTCCCGCTGCGCCCGGTCCCCGACCCCACCGCCACCTTCAAGGGGACCTATCGGGAGGAGGCCTGGCGGCGCTGCCAGGCCCTCGCCGGCGACGCCGGGGTCGAGTTCCGGATGTGGGAGCGCGAGGACTTCCCCACCTGGAGCCTCCCGGCCCTCGAGGCGGCCAAGTGCGCGGCCCTCCAGGGGGAGGAGGCCTTCGAGCGCCTTCACCTGGCGCTCTACGAGGCCTTCTTCACCCGCGGGGTCAACATCGGCCGGCCTGAGAAGGTCCTGGAGGTGGTGCGGGAAGCGGGGCTCGACATGGAGCGGTTCCAGGCCGACTACGAGACGGGGCAGGCCCGGGAGTGGGTCCTCGCCGACTACGAGGAGGCGGTCCGGACCCACGGGGTCCGGGCGATCCCGACCGTTCTCTTCGACGGGAAGCGGATCGTGGGGGCGGTCCCCCTCGAGGAGTACCGCCGGCTCCTGGCGGCCGCGGGGGCTTGAGATGGCCGAGCGCGCCTGGCCCGAGATGGCCGAGTACTACTTCCACAAGGCCTACGAGGCCCAGATGGCCGGGAACCTCGACGAGGCCGTCGAGCTGTACAAGAAGTCGATCGAGATCTACCCGACCGCCGAGGCCCACACCTTCCTCGGGTGGACCTACAGCTTCCAGGGGCGCTACGACGACGCCATCCTGGAGTGCCATCAGGCCATCGAGGTGGACCCCGACTTCGGGAACCCCTACAACGACATCGGGGCCTACCTGATCGAGTTGCAGCGCTACGAGGAGGCGATCCCCTGGCTCAAGAAGGCGATGGAGGCCAGGCGCTACGAGCCGCGGCAGTACCCCCACTTCAACCTCTCCCGGGTCTACGTGCGGCTCGGCAAGTTCCGCGAGGCGATCGCCGAGATCGAGAAGGCCCTCGAGATCGAGCCCGACTACGTCCTCGCCCGCCGCGAGCTGCACCGGCTCGTGGGGATGCTGAACTGACCCGCGAGACCGCCCTCCCCTTCCTCGACCACCCCACCCTCTTCGGCCACGACCGCACCCCCGGGCTGATCGCCTTCGAGCTGGAGGGCGGGGAGGGAATCCGGGTCTACCACCGCGACGGGGAGCGGCGGGAGAGCCGCCTCGAGCCGTTCACCCCGTTCCTCCTCCTCGCCGACCCGGACCTCCTCAGGGGGTGGAAGGGGGAGGTCGAGGTCGAGCCGCTCGAGGGGGCGGGGAGCCTCCGCTGGCTGGTCCGGCTCGGGTCGTGGCCGTCCGCCCTGAAGGCCAGGGAGCACTGCCAGCGGCGCTCCGGGAGACCCCAGAGCGCCCCGGACGCCCCTTACCGCTTCCTCTCCGACCCGGTCCACCAGCACCTCCTCCTGACCGGGAAGACCTCGTTCCGCGGCCTCGAGTTCCGCGACCTCCGGCGCCTGGCCCTGGACATCGAGGTCTACTGCGGGGAGGGGTTCGAGTTCCCGAACCCCTCGCGCGAGGGGGACCGGATCATCGCCGTCGCCCTGGCGGAGTCGAGCGGCTGGGAGCGGGTGCTCTCCGGGAAGGAACTGGACGAGCGGGCGATGCTGGAGGAGCTGGGCCGGCTGATCCGGGAGCGCGACCCCGACGTGATCGAGGGGCACAACCTCTTCCGCTTCGACCTCGAGTACATCGAGGCCCGGGCCCGCCGCCACCGGGTGCCCCTGGCCTGGGGGCGCGACGGGGGCCCCCTCCGCGGCCACGCCTCCCGGATGCAGGTGGCGGAGCGGACGATCGCCTACCGCCGGTACGAGGTCCACGGCCGCCACCTCCTGGACACCTGGGTCCTGGTCCAGCATTACGACGTCTCGGCGCGCGATCTGGAATCCTACAGCCTCAAGGACGTGGCCCTCCACTTCGGCCTGGCGGACCCGGGCCGGACCTACATCGACGGCGATCGGATCAGCGCGTGCTGGGACGCCGACTCGGAGCGGGTCCTGGCCTACGCCTTCGATGATGTCCGGGAGACCCGGGCCGTGGCGGACCTCCTCGCCCGCCCCTACTTCGTCGAGGCGCAGGTCTTCCCCTACCCTTACCAGACCGTGGTCCTCAGGGGGAACGCCACCAAGATCGACGGCCTCCTCCTGCGGGAGTACCTCCGCCGGCGCCGGGCGATCCCCCTCCCCTCCCCGGCCCGGCCTTTCGCGGGCGGCTACACCGCCATCTTCTGCCAGGGCGTGGCCCGGAACGTGCTGCACGCCGACGTCACCTCGCTCTACCCCTCCATCATGCTCACCTTCTCGGTCTTCCCGGCGAAGGACGAGCTGGGGGTCTTCCCCCTCCTCCTCCGCGACCTCCGCGAGTACCGGCTGGCGGCCAAGGCCCTGGCGCGCCGGGCCGAGGAGCCGGAGGCGCGGAGCTACGCCGCCGCGCTCCAGCAGACCTTCAAGGTCCTCATCAACTCCTTCTACGGCTACCTCGGCTTCCCCATGGGGCACTGGAACGACTACGAGGCGGCCGAGCGGGTGACGGCCACGGGGCGCGAGCTGATCGGCAAGGTGGTGACCTGGCTCCGGACGCGGGGGGCCGTCGTCGTCGAGATCGACACCGACGGGCTCTACCTGGTCCCGCCGCCCGAGGTGCGGACGGAGGAGGAGGCCGAGCGCTTCATGGCCGAGGCGGCGGCGATCCTCCCGGAGGGGATCCGGCTCGAGCAGGAGGGGGTCTACCCGGCGATGTTCAGCTACAAGATGAAGAACTACGCGCTCCTGGACCCGGACGGGAGGCTCGTCATCAAGGGCTCGGGGCTCCGCTCGCGGGGGCTCGAGCGCTTCCAACGCGCCTGGATGGAGGAGATGTTCCGCCTGCTCCTCTCCGGTGAGGCCGAGGCGATCCCGGGCCTCGTCCAGCGCTACCTCGACGACTTCGCCCGGCACCGGCTCGACGTCCGGATGTTCATGAAGACCGAGACCCTCCAGGACTCGCTGGAGACCTACCGCGAGAAGGTCCGGGCCCGGCGCCGGAACCCCGCGGCCCCCTACGAGCTGGCCCTGGGCTCGGAGCGCCCCTACCAGCCCGGGGACCAGGTCTCCTACTACGTGACCGGGGAGGGGGTGAAGGTAAAGGTCCACGAGGCGGCCCGGCTGGCGACCCAGTGGGACCCGGCCCGCCCCGACGAGAACGTCGCCTACTACCAGGCCAAGCTCCTGAACCTCTGGGAGAAGTTCCGCCCCCTGGTCGAGCACGGACGGCTCCTGCCGCTGGAGGAGGGCGAGGCGGAAGAAGACGGCGGTCCCGGAGAGGGCGTGGTAGAATGAGGCTGTACCTTTCGAAGGCGGGACCGAGAACGTGAGCGAGCAGATCCCCGCTAACCACCTGATCACCCAGGACCCCTGGCGGGTCTTCAAGATCATGGCGGAGTTCGTGGAGGGGTTCGAGACCCTGGGCCAGCTCCCGCCGGCCGTGGCCTTCTTCGGCTCCTCCCGGGCGACCCCCGACGACCCCGCCTACCTCCTGGCGGAGAAAACCGCCCGGACCCTGGCCGAGAACGGCTTCGCCATCATCACCGGCGGCGGACCCGGGATCATGGAGGCGGCCAACAAAGGCGCCACGGAGGGCGGTGGCCTCTCCGTCGGGCTGAACATCGACCTCCCCAACGAGCAGGCCCCGAACCCGTACGTGCGGAAGCTCGTCAACTTCCGCTACTTCTTCGTGCGGAAGGTGATGTTCGTGAAGCACTCGATCGCCTTCGTGATCATGCCGGGCGGGTTCGGGACGCTGGACGAGCTGTTCGAGGCGACGAACCTGATCCAGACCCAGCGCAGCCGCCCCTTCCCGGTAATCCTGATGGACGGGGGCTACTGGCAGGGGCTCCTCGACTGGATGCGGGGGACCGTGGTCCGGCAGGGGCGCGTCTCGGCCGAGGAGATGGCGATCTTGCGGGTGGCCGAGACCCCCGAGGAGGTGCTCAGCATCATCCGGGCTTCAACGGAGCCCCCGCTGACAGTCTAGAAACTCGGAGGGGCCCCGCCCGGCAAGCCACAGGCGGGCGCGCCGCGGAGCGTGTGTAGCGAGGGGCTGACGCCTCCCGAGGGGAGTCCGCGTTCAGCGCCGCACCTTCGTCGGCCAGAGTGCGAGCTGCGCCGGCTCGGCCTCCCCCGTAGGCGCGGGGGGCATACGCCCCGGGGTAGAGCCGCCGGTAGAGCGGGAGGAGGTCCGGGGCCTCGGCGGCGAGGAACGCCTCGAAGTGCTCCTTCACCCCCGGCTTCAGGTAGAGGAGGTTCGGCACCACGAAGCGCGCGCCGTGATCCGCCGCCGCCCGGAGGAGCGGCGCGAGGTGCCGGGGCGTGGCGGTGAGCCCCGGGACGATCGGCGCCAGGAGGACGCCGGCCCGGATGCCGACGCGTGCCAGCTCCCCCATCGCCCGGAGGCGCTGCTCCGGGGGCGGGGTCCCGGGCTCGAGCCGCCGCCAGAGGTCCCGGTCGAGGGTCGTCAGGCTGATCGAGACCGTGGCCGAGGCGCGGCGGCCCAGCTCGGCGAGGACGTCCCGATCGCGCACGACCATGGTCCCTTTGGTGACCAGGCTCGCGGGGGTGCGGAACTCGGCAAGGATCTCGAGGATCCCCCGGGTGAGGCGGTAGCGCCCCTCGACGGGCTGGTAGGGGTCGGTCGCGGTCCCGATGGCGACCAACTCCCGGCGCCAGCTCGGCCTGGCCAGCTCCTCGCGCAGGACCGCGGGGGCGTTGACCTTGACGAAGATGACGGACTCGAAGCTCCGATCGGGGTTGAGGTCGAGGTAGCTGTGGTAGCGGCGGGCGAAACAGTAGTGGCAGCCGTGTGTGCAGCCCCGGTAGGGGTTCAGGCTCCAGCGGAACCCCATCCCGCGCACCGGGTTCAGGACGCCCCGGGCCTGGACCTCCTCGTACCGAACCACCGTGACAATACTCTACACATGATGAGTTGCCATGTCAACAAAAAACCGGGGGCCCGAGGACCCCCGGTTTCACGTCGCGATCAGCGTCTCCAGGAGCCCCCGCCGCCCTCGCGCCGGCGACCGCCGCCTCCCCCGGGGGCCCGGCTCGGCTGGGGTCGGGCCTCGTTGACCACCAGGTTACGGTCCCGGAACAGTCGCCCGTTCAGGAGCTCGATGGCGCGCTCGGCCTCCTCCTTGCTGGACATCTCCACGAAGCCGAAGCCGCGCGGGCGCCCGGTGAACTGGTCGGTGATGATCCTGACCGACTCCACGGTCCCGGCCTGCTGGAAGAGCTCCCGGAGGTCCTCCTCGGTGGCCTGGTAGGAGAGGTTCCCGACGAACAGCTTGGCGGACATGATCCTTTCCTCCTCGACAGGGGCCCGATGCAAAAACGCCCTCAAAGGTTCTCGGCATCTTTGAGGGCATCCAAAAGGGTCCCGCAAAGGTGCGTGCATCCTTTGCGTCAACTCTCACAGTACTAGTGGGCCATCTTCTCTGTCAAGCGAAAATTTCCGACCATCTCCCTCGAGAATGACATGAATCGTCGCGACCCCCGCGGCTCGCCCCGCCGTCGATGGTGATGGGCAGGCCTTGGAGGCCCGTTCGAGTAACGCTATGCGGCTCGCGCGCGCCGGGCTCTCGCCTCGCGGATGGACGGTTCGCTTCGAGCGCCGGCTGTGCCGGCGCAACCTCATGGGGGAGGCTCGGAAGGGGGGCGAAGCCCCCCTCCGAGGCACCTAGATGGGGAGCGCCTGCCCGACCCCTTCGGCCCTGGCCCGCTCCCAGACCCTGACCGCCACCGCCACGTCCTCCATGGCGACGCCCTGGGATTCGAAGAGGGTGATCGCCTCCGGGCCCGGGCGCCCCGGGTGGTTCCCCGCCACCACCTCGCCCAGCTCGTGGATCGCCTCCCAGCGCGTCGCGCCCTGCTCGATGGGCGCCACGAGGTCCCCGCACTCGAGCCGCGCCTGCTCCAGGGAATCCACCACGATGAGGGCCGCCCGCTGGACCGCCTCCACGTCCAGCTCGGCGCGCTCGAGCGCGTTCGATCCGGCGGCGTTGACGTGGGCGCCGGGCTCGAGCCAGGCCCCCTGGAGGACCGGGGTGCGGGAGTTGGTGATGGTCACGAGGATCGAGGCGCCCCGGGCGGCCTCCTCCGGCCGCTCCACCGGGATCACCGGGACGCCGAGGCGCCCGGCCATCTCGCGGGCGAAGGCCTGCCGGCGCTCGGGGTCGCGGCCGTAGGCGCGGACCTCCCGGATCTTCCGGACCGCCGAGACCGCCTCGAGCTGCGAGCGCGCCTGCCAGCCGGTCCCGTAGATCCCGACCGTCTCCGCGTCGGGCCGCGCCAGGTACCTGGTGGCGACCCCGCTGGCCGCGCCGGTCCGCATCTGGCCGAGCCGATCCGCCTCCATCACCGCCAGGAGCTCCCCGGACTCCGCCGAGAAGAGGAGGACCACGAACCTGGCGCCGCCCCGGGTGGTGGCGTAGGCCTTGAGCCCCATAGCCTTGAGTTCCGGCGCGGCCGCCGGCATGACGTGGAGCAGTCCGCCCGGGACCTTCAGGCGGACCCGCGGGCGGTTCACGACCTTCCCCTGCCCCTGCCAGCGGAAGGCCTCCTCCACGGCCTCGAGGGCGAGGTCCATCGGGAGGAGTCGGGCGACGTCCTGCTCGGTCAGGAGGAGCGCCACGCCGCCTCCGCGTCCGGTCGGGGGAAGGGCGGGGCCACGGCGGGGTCGCCGGCCTGGAGCCGGGCGAGCCCTTCGGCCAGCGCCGTCCGCCACCCGGCGAGCGGGAGGGGGAGGGCCCGCTCAGCGCCTTCGAGCTTGGCGAGCCCCTCGGCGAGGCGGGAGAGCGCCCCCTCGCGGTTGCCGTGGGCCTGATGATGGAAGGCGACGGCCACCTGGATCAGCCCCTGCAGCGCCCGGCGCGCTTCACCCGCCGCCCGAAGCCAGTGAGGCTCTAGGAGTTCGTGGACCTCGAAGTAGAGCCCGGCGTCGAAGAGGTCGCCGGCGCGGGCGAGGGCCTTCTGGAGGGGCGGGCCGACCGGCTCCCGCTCGCGGCCGAGGACGAACCGGGCTGCTTCGACCCGGCGACAGAGCGCCTCCCGGAAAGGCCGGTGCGCCCCCCGGAGGCGGATCCCCTGCCCGGGGACCTCCTCGAACCAGCCGAGGGCGTCGAGCCTCGCGCGCCCCTCCTCGGGGAGGGAGACCGGCTCGGCCTCGGCGCAGTAGCGGGCCAGGGCCCCGAGCACCCGCCGGGCCTCCTCGGCGTCGAAGCCCTCCAGGATCAGCTCGGCGAGCCGGTTCCTGATCCCGAGCGGGAGGCCTCGCATCAGCGGCGGGCGCGGGACGCCTCGTGGACCCGGGCGCCGGTCTCCCCGAGCTGATTGAGGTGGTTCAGGTCGTGCTCGGCGTAGTGGGCGACGAGCTGATCGACCCGGATCGGGCCGTACTCGGGGTGCCGCCCGACCAGGCTCCACCGGGCCCGGGGAAGGGCGCGGAGGATCGCGAGGTTCGAGTCGCGCAGCGCCCGGAAGGTCGCCAGGAGCCCGCGGGGGTCGCGGCGGTTGTATCGGAGGCCGTCCGCCCACGCCTCCTGGTCCCAGGTGACCAGGGTCGGCCGCGGCTCCGAGACCATCTTGCGGAGCCTGAACGCGAAGGCGACCTCGGCGTCGGCCAGGTGGGCCAGGACCTCGACCATGGACCACTCCCCGCGCTTCGGGCGTCGCCTCCAGAGCCTCGACGGCACCTTCTGGAAGGTCCGCGCGAGCCTGGCGGCGGTCGCGCGCTCCACAGCAAGCGGATTACCTTTGAGGAGCTTGTGCTGGCCTTGACAGATGGGGCAACGAGCTGACATGGCGGCTCTCCTCATGAGAAAAATCGGGATGCCAGTGTACCACAGGTCGCGCGCGAGGCGCCCCGGGCTCTCCCGGCTGTGCGTGCTATAATCGCGTGAGGCCAGCGCTCATGGGCACCTTTTCCGTTCCCGCCGGTCTTGCCCACCCCGAGCGCCCCGGGGATCGCCTCACCCTTGACCTCCTCGTGGATACCGGAGCCACCTGGACCCTGCTCCCCGCCGAGGTGGTCGCACGGCTCGGCCTGACGGCGACCCGCCAGCGCGCGGTCACCCTCGCCAGCGGCGAGCGCGTGACCTACCCCGCCGGACAGGTCCTCATCCAGCTCAACGGTGAGGATCTCGTCTCCGTCTTCCTCGCCGGGCCGCCGGGGTGCCTGGCGATCCTGGGCGCGGTCACCCTCGAGGAGTTCGGGCTGGCCCCCGATCCCGTCCGGAAGACCCTGGTCCCGGTGGGCGGCCTCCTCGCCTGATCTCGCGCTGAGGCGCTGGCCGGCCTACCGCTTCCGCCTCCGGGCGAGGAGCCCGTCGAGGCTGAAGGCCCCGCCGCCGTTGACCACAAGGTAGAGCCAGAGGACACAGTAGAGCGCAGCGAGCTCGCCGCGGTTCAGGATCGGCCAGAACCCCCGCGGGGCGTGCGAGAGGAAGTACGCCGCCGCCATCTCCCCCGCGGCGACGAAGGCGACGGCCCGCGTCAGGAACCCCAGCGTGATCGCCAGGCCGCCGAAGAGCTCGATGACGCCGGCGAACCACGCCAGCGACAGGAACTCGGCGGCGCTCCCCGACTCCCTCAGGACGCCGAACAGCTTCTGCGCGCCGTGGGGCATCCAGAGGAACCCCGCCACGATGCGGAGCGCGCCGAGCGAGAAGCGCTGGGATCTGCTCGAGGGGTCACCGAACATGGATAGTCAGTCGGAACGGCGCTCGTCGAGCCGCATCGGCCGGCCGGCGGCGCCGCGGCGGAGCATCAGGATCTCGCCGACGACGGCGACGGCGATCTCCTCGGGCGTTCTGGCGCCGAGGTCGAGGCCGATGGGGCTCCGGAGCTCGCGGACCCGCTCGGGCGGGACCCCTTCGGCGGCCAGGCGTTCGGTCACCTGAATCGCCTTCCGCCTCGCTCCGACCAGCCCCACATACCGCGCCGGGGTCTCGAGGGCCGCGCGCGCCGCCTCGTAGTCCAGGTCCTGGTTCCGCGCCGCGACCACGATGGCGCTCTCGGGGGTCACGGGATAGCCCCGAAGCGCCTCCCCCATCGGGCGGGCGAGGACCTCGTCCGCCTCGGGGAAGCGCTCCCGGCTGGCGTACTCGGGGCGGTCGTCGATGACGACGACCCGGAAGCCGAGGAAGCGGCCCAGCCCGGCCAGGGCCTTCCCCACGTGCCCGGCCCCGGCCAGGATCAGAGCCGGTCTGGGAGCGAAGCCCTCGCCGTAGAGCGTCGCGCCCTCGACGGTCACGACCTCGGCGCCGTCGGTCTCGAGGAGCCGCGCGCCGAGATCGGTCCCCGCCCGATCGAGCGCCGGCGCCCCGAGGCTCCCCTCCGTCCGGCCCCGGCGGGCCAGGAGCCGCGCCCCGAGCCGCCCCGGGCCGTCGATCAGGGTCGTCACGGCCACCGGCTCCCCGCCTCCCAGGGCGGCCGCGGCTGCCGTGAGCCAGGGGCGGGCCTCAGGCGTGAGGGGGTCGATGAAGACCACCATCGTCCCGCCGCAGGCCAGGCCCCACTCGTCGGTCTCGTTGGCCAGGGCGTACTCGCGCCGCAGCGCCGCGCCGCCCGCCATGGCCTCTCTGGCTTCCCGGATCGCCTCGGCCTCCACCGCCCCGCCACCCAGCGTCCCGGCGATCCCCCCGTCGGCCCGGACCAGGAGCTTCGCCCCGACCTTCTGCGGGGTGGAGCCCCTGGTCGCCACCACGGTGGCGAGGGCGCACGGGCGCCCGGCCTCCACGGCCTCGAGCGCCTCCCGGACGGTCGCCTCGCTCATGGCCGTATGCGCACCACCCGCGTTCCCGCCACCAGGTCGTGCAGGGCCCGCTTGTCCGCCCGTATCCCCGCCATGAGGTAGCCGAGCAGGAGGGTGAGGGTGGAGAGGAGGTACCCGACCCAGCGGACGAAGGCGATGCCGTAGGAGATCTCGCCTCCGTCCAGGGAGACCACCCGCGCCCCCACGGCCATCTTTCCCAGGGTCTGCCCCGTCGCCCCGTGGAGGACGACGTAGTAGGCGGCCCAGAAGTAGAGGGAGAAGGCCGTGGTCACGGCGGAGGCGACCGCCGGGCTCCCGTCCGAGAGCTCCACCCAGTAGGCGACCAGGGCGCGGACGAGGCCCATCACCGCGGCGAGGAAGAGCCAGTCGATGAGGCTGGCGACGGCGCGGACCCAGAAGCCCGCCGGCCGCAGGGCCGGCACGGCGAACGGCTCGGTCGCCAGCGCGGTCACGGGCGGGCCCCGGCCCCGGGTGGCCGGCGCGGAGGGTGGGTCGCCTGTCGCAAGATGCCCTCACTATAGCAGAACCGGGATCGCCCCCACAACGCGCGGCGCGGTATAATAGCCGTCTGGAGCCCTCCATGATCTCTGTCAGCGACGGCCAGGCGCGGATCCTCGGCCAGATCGCCCGCACCACCGAGCCCGAGACGATCCCGGTCGGCGAGGCCCTGGGGCGGGTGCTGGCGGGCGACGTCACGGCCCCCTTCGACGTCCCTCCCGCCGACAACTCCGCCGTGGACGGCTACGCGGTGCACGGGGAGGCGATCCCCGGGGAAGGCCGGGCCCGCCTCCGGGTGGTCGCCGACCTGCCGGCCGGCTCGGTCTTCGAGGGCGCGCTCCGCCCCGGCGAGACGATCCGGATCATGACCGGGGCGCCGATGCCCGCCGGCCCGGACACGGTGGTCCCGCAGGAGCTGGTGGAGCGCGAGGGGGACGAGGTCCTGATCCCGCCGATCGCGCGGGAGGCGAACGTCCGGAAGCGGGGCGAGGACGTCCGTGAGGGGGAGGCGGTCCTCCGGGCCGGCGCCCCGCTCCGCGCCCAGGAGCTCGGGCTCCTCGCCTCCCTGGGCTTTGCGACGGTCACGGTCCACCGCCGCCCGCGGGTGGCCGTCCTCTCCACCGGCGACGAGGTGGTCGAGCCCGGGCTCCCCCGGAAGCCCGGCCAGATCTACGACGCCAACCGCTTCTCCCTCCGGGGGCTCGTCGAGGGGCTCGGCTGCGAGGCGTTCGACCTCGGGATCGTCCCCGACGTGCGGGACCTCCTCAAGGCGCGGCTCCTCGAGGCCGCCGGGGTTGCCGACGTGGTCCTCACCTCGGGCGGGGTGTCGGTGGGGATCTACGACCTCGTCAAGGACGTCCTCTCCGAGATCGGGGGGATCGACTTCTGGCAGGTGAACATGCAGCCCGGCCGCCCCCTGGCGGTGGGGCGGATCGGGGAGACCCACTTCTTCGGCCTCCCCGGCAACCCGGTGGCCTCCATGCTCACCTTCTCCCTCTTCGTCCGCCCCGCGCTCCTCCGGCTCATGGGACGGCGCGACCTCGAACCCGCGCGCTTCTGGGCGGTGGCGACGGAGGGGATGCGGAAGAAGGCGGGCCGGCGCGAGTTCAAGCGCGGGATCCTGCGCCACACCGACCGGGGGTGGGAGGTCTCCATCACCGGCCCCCAGGGCTCCGGGATCCTCACCTCGATGGTCCTCGCCAACTGCCTGATCGTCCTCCCCGAGGAGCGGGGCGAGGTGAAGGCCGGGGAGCTGGTCCTCGTGGAGCCGTTCAACGCGCTCGGGTGACCCCGGGGTTCGGGAGGGACGATGCGGCGGATCACCACGGATCTGATCGACGAGATCAAGCCCCTCGCCTTCGACCTCGTCACCGGCTTCGCGCGAGGTCTCGCCCACCTCCGGTACGCCGACCTCAGGATCGAGGTGATCGAGGCC
>JACPHL010000247.1 GCA_016188625.1 Candidatus Rokuibacteriota bacterium
CCTCGCCGGGCGCCGCCAGCCGGCGGGCCTCGGCCACCGCCTCCGCCATCCCCGCGGCCTCGACCACCCGGGTGACCGGGCCCAGCGCGGCCCGGAGCTGGGGCCGCCCCTCGCCGATCAGGACCGCCGCCTTGACCCGGCCGCGCGCTGCCCCGGCCAGGGGCGTGAAGTCCTGCCCCTTGTCCCGGCCGCCGGCGATGAGGACGATCGGCTCCTCGAAGCTCCCGAGGGCCTTGAGCGTCGCGTCCACGTTGGTCCCCTTGGAGTCGTTGTAGAAGGCGACCCCGGCGAGCTCGCGGACCCACTCGAGGCGGTGGGCCACGCCCCGGAAGGCCCGGATGGCGGCCCGGAGCCGCTCCGGAGGGGTGCCGGCCCAGGCCGCGCAGGCGGTGGCCGCCAGGACGTTCTCGAGGTTGTGCGCGCCTCGCAGGAAGATCTCGCTGACCGGGGCCACGGGCGTCTCGCGGCCGCCGAGGGCCAGGGTGATCCAGCCCTCCCACACGAAGGCGCCCTCCGGCACCCGCCCGGTCCGGCTGAAGGCGATCCGCCGCGCCCGGGCCGCGCGGTCGGCGAGGGCGTGCGCCGCGGGGTCGTCGGCGTTCACCACCGCCCAGTCCTCGGCGGTCTGGCGCAGGAAGATCCGGGCCTTGGCGGCGGCATACGCCGCGACGTCGGGGTGGCGGTCGAGGTGATCGGGGGTGAGGTTCAGGAGGGCCGCGACCCGCGGGTGGAAGGTCTCGGTCGTCTCGAGCTGGAAGCTCGAGACCTCGGCCACGACGAGCCCGTCCGGCGGGACGCCGAGGGCCTCGGCCGAGAGCGGGCGGCCGATGTTCCCCCCGACCAGCACCGGGCGGGGCCCCTCCGCCAGGAGCGCCCCCACCAGGGCGGTCGTCGTCGTCTTGCCGTTGGTCCCGGTCACCGCGATGACGTCGGCCTCCATGGCGCGCCAGGCCAGCTCCAGCTCCCCGATCACCGGGACGCCCCGCCGCCGGCAGGCCTCCAGCGGGTCCAGCTCGGTCGGGACGCCGGGGCTCACCACGACGAGGTCCGCCCCCTCGAAGGCCTCCGGCGGGTGGCCGCCCAGGAAGAGCCGCACGCCCGCGTGCCCCAGGGCCCGGGCCTCGACCGGGAGGGCCTCGGCCGGCTTGACGTCGGTCCCGGTCACGCGCGCCCCCAGGACGAGCAGCAGGCGCGCGGCCGCCACCCCGCTCCGGGCCAGCCCGACCACGGTGACCCGCCGCCCCCCCAGCTCCTTCCGCCACGCCTCGCCGCGCGTCGTCATCGGAGCTTCAGGGTCGAGAGGGCCAGGAGGGCCAGGAGGAAGGAGACGATCCAGAAGCGGATCACGACCTTCGGCTCCGGCCAGCCGCCCAGCTCGAAGTGGTGGTGGAGCGGCGCCATCCGGAAGATCCGCTTCCCGGTCAGCCGGAAGCTCGCCACCTGGAGGATGACGGAGCCCGCCTCGATGACGAAGAGCCCGCCGATGAACGGCAGGAGCAGCTCGGCCTTGGAGAGGACGGCCAGGGTCCCGATCGCCCCGCCCAGGGCCAGCGATCCCACGTCCCCCATGAAGACCTGGGCGGGATAGCAGTTGAACCAGAGGAAGCCGATGGAGGCCCCGACCAGGGCCCCGCAGAAGACGGTCAGCTCGCCGGCCCCGCGGACCTTCAGGATGAACAGGTACTCGGAGAGCACGGCGTGGCCGGCCACGTAGGAGAGGGCCGCGAAGGCGACCCCGGCGATGATGATCGGCCCCATGGCCAGACCGTCCAGGCCGTCGGTGAGGTTGACGGCGTTCGAGGCCGCCACGATCAGGAGCGCGGCGAAGAGGATGTAGACGGCCCCGAGGTCGGGGACCCACCCCTTGACGAAGGGGACCACCAGCCGGGTGGTGGCGCCGTCCGTCGGGAAGAGGTAGAGGTAGGCCCCGGCGCCGAGGGCGAGGGCGGACTGGGCGGAGAACTTCTCGCGGATCTTCAGGGGGCGTCGCCGGGTCAGCTTCAGGTAGTCGTCCAGGAACCCGATCGTGCCCAGGCCCGCGGTCACGAGGATCACGACCCAGACGAGACGGTTGCCGAGGTTCCCCCAGAGGAGCGAGGCGCCGAAGATCGCGGCCAGGATGAGGAGCCCCCCCATGGTCGGGGTCCCGGCCTTGGCCCGATGGGCCGCGGGGCCGTCGGTCCGGATCGTCTCGCCGATCTGGAGGGCCTTGAGCTTCCGGATGAGCCAGGGCCCCAGGAGGATCGAGATGGCGATCGCCGTGACGGCGGCCATGGCCGTCCGGAAGGTGATGTAGCGGAAGACGTTGAAGACGATGTGGTACTGGGCGAAAGGGGCGAGGAGGTAGAACATCAGCCATCCCGCCGGGCGAGGAGCGGCAGGAGCCGCTCGATGACCCGCTCCATCCGCATCCCCCGCGAGCCCTTGACGAGGCAGCGGTCGCCGGGGGCGAGGCGCTCGGCCAGGGCCGCGGCCACGGTCTCGGCCGACTCCAGGGCCCGGGCGTCCGGGCAGCCGGCGGCCTGCGCCGCCGCGGCCGCCAGGCGGGCCGCCGGCCCCAGGGTCAGCAGGCCGTCAGCCGGCAATCCGGCGACCCAGCGCCCCGCCTCGCGGTGGGCGGCCTCCGTGTGGGTCCCGAGCTCCAGCATGTCCCCCAGGACGACGAAGACGCGCCCCGGCCCCCCGGCCGCGCGCAGGGTGTCGAGGGCGGCCCGGACCGAGCCCGGGTTGGCGTTGTAGGTGTCGTCGAGGAGCCGGACCCCGTGGGCGTCCCGCCACTGGAGGCGACCCTTCAAGGGCGCGACCTTGGCGAGCCCGCGGGCGATGACGGCCGGCGCCAGGCCGAGGGCGAGCCCCACGGCCGCCGCGGCCAGGGCGTTCCCGGCGTTGTGCTCGCCGGCCAGGGGGAGGTGGACCGGCTGCGCCACCCCGCCGAACCCGATGGAGAACTCGAGGCCGTCGGCGGACGCCACCACGGCGCCGAGGAGGCGGACCTCGGCGCCCTCGGCGCGGCCGTAGCGCACCACCCGCCCCCGGGCCTCCCGCCCGAGCGCGGCGACCAGCGGGTCATCGGCGTTGAGGACGACCACGCCGTCCGGGCCGATCGCCTCGACCAGCTCCCCCTTGGCCTTCTGGACCCCCGCGACCGAGCCGAGGGTCTCCAGGTGCGCCGGGGCGATGGTGGTGAGGACCCCCACGGTGGGCTGGGCGATCCGGCAGAGGGCGGCGATCTCCCCGAAGCCGGACATCCCCATCTCGAGGACCGCGGCCTCGTGGTGCGCCTCCAGTCCCAGGAGGGCCAGGGGGAGGCCCCAGTGGTTGTTCAGGTTGCCGGGGGCCTTGAAGACGCTCCGCTCCTCGCCGAGGACCGCCGCGATCAGCTCCTTGGTCGTGGTCTTGCCGTTGGAGCCGGTGACCGCGATCACGGGGAGCCGGCGGCCGCGGCGGTGGTGGGTCGCCAGCCGCTGGAGGGCCGGGGTGGTGTCCTCGACCAGGACGACGGGGAAGCCCACCGGGGGGGCGAGCCGTTCGGGGCGGCGGCTGACCACCGCGGCGGCGGCCCCGCGCTCGATCGCCTGGGCCAGGTAGTCATGACCGTCGTGGCGGGGGCCGCGGATGGCGAAGAAGACCTCCCCCGGCCTGAGGGTCCGGCTGTCGATGGAGACCCCCGTGGCGCTCCGGGCGGCATCCCCCCCGATCAGGGTGCCCTCGGTGGCGTGGAGGAGGTCGGCCATCGTCCAGTGCGGCATCACTACCCTCGCATCCTCAGGGCAAGGATCTCCCGGGCCACGGCGCGGTCGTCGAAGGGGAGCGAGCGGCCGGCGATGAGCTGGTAGGTCTCGTGACCCTTCCCGGCGATGACGACCGTGTCCCCGGGGCGGGCCCAGCCGAGCGCGTCCCGGATCGCGTCGTATCGCTCAGGCTTCCTAGTATACCCTTGCGCGGGCGGCGCCACTATCCCCTGGACGATCTCCTCGATGATCGCCTCCGGGGGCTCCGACCGGGGGTTGTCCGAGGTGACCCAGACCCGGTCCGCGAGCTCCGCCGCGAGCCGGCCCATGATCGGCCGCTTGCCGCGGTCGCGGTCCCCGCCGCAGCCGAAGACGACGCCGAGCCGGCCGCGGGTCAAGGGCCGGGCGGTCTCGAGGACCCGCCGGAGGGCATCGGGGGTGTGGGCGTAGTCCACGACGACCAGGAACTCCTGCCCGGCGTCCACCCGCTCGAAGCGGCCCGGCACGGCCGTGACCCCGCCCAGGGCCCGCGCGATCTCCGCGGGGGGGAGGTCGAGCGCCACGCCAACCGCCGCGGCGCCGAGGAGGTTCATGACGTTGTGCTCGCCGATCAGGGGGGAGCGGAGCGCCAGCGGCCCCGCGGGGGTCTCGGCCTCCAGGGCGATCCCGCCGAGGTCCGAGGTGTGGCGAACGGCCCGGATCGTGGCCCCGGGCCCGAGGCCGAAGGTGAGGACCCGGCCGCGGAGCGTCCGCGCCCACGCGGCGCCGACCGGGTCGTCGGCGTTCAGGACGGCGACGGGGTCGGGCTTGCCGCCCGCCTCGAGGAGCTCGAAGAGCCGGGCCTTGGCCGCCCGGTAGCGCTCCATGGTCCCGTGGAGGTCGAGGTGGTCCTGGGTGAGGTTCGTGAAGACCGCCACGTCGAAGGCCACCCCATCGACCCGGTGGAGCTCGAGGGCGTGGGAGGAGACCTCCATCGCCACTCCCTTGACGCCCGCGGCCACCATCTCGGCGAGCAGGGCCTGGAGCTCGATCGCCTCCGGGGTGGTCTGGCCGGCCGGCCGGCCCGTCCCCCGGATCAGGTGCTGGATGGTCCCCACGACGCCGGTCGGAAGGCCGCGGGCGCGGAGGAGGGCCTCGACCAGGTAGGAGGTGGTGGTCTCCCCGTTGGTCCCGGTGATCCCCACCACCGTGAGGGCCAGCGAGGGGTGACCCCAGTAAGCGCTGGCGAGGGGGCCGAGGGCGCGGCGCGTGTCCGGGACCAGGACCCGCCCCACCATCCGCCCGGGGAGGGGGTCGGGCCCCTCGGCGACCACCGCCACCGCCCCGCGCTCGACCGCCTGCGGGATGAAGCGGTGGCCGTCGGCGCGGAGGCCGCGGACCGCGACGAAGCAGTCCCCGATCTCGACCTTGCGGGAGTCGTCGGTGAGGCCGTCCACCCGGTCGGGGATCGGCCCGCGGAGGACCCGCTCGGGGAGCACGGCGAGGAGGTCGATGATGGGGACCTTCCGCCTCACGGCCGGTGCCCCGAGGGGGCCAGCTCGAGCCGGCAGAGAGTGCCGGGGGTGATCGGCTCGCCGGGGGCCGGCGTCTGGCGGACGACGAACCCCTTTCCCGCCACGCGAAGCTGGACGTCGTGGACGGCCAGGAGGGCCAGGGCCTCGCGGAGGCTCCGGCCCCGGAGGTCGGGCATCCGGCCCGGCTCCTCCGGGCCGCCCGGGGACGGACCCGGGTAGGCGGCCGGGACGACCTCGGCGGCGGAGGCCCGGACCACCGCGAGCGGGGGGCGGTCCGAGCGCGGGACGCCGAGGTAGTGGAGGACCTGGCGGCCGATGGCGGCGAAGACCGGGGCGGCGGCCTCGCTCCCCCAGGCCACGGTCTTGGGCTCGTCGAGGAGGACCAGCATGACCAGGCGCGGGTCGTCGGCGGGGACGAACCCCACGAAGGAGAGGACGCCGGGGCGGCGCGAGTAGGCCCGGACCGCCGGGTCGAGCTTCTGGGCCGTCCCGGTCTTGCCGGCGACCCGGTACCCCTCGATGGCGGCCTTCCGGCCGGTGCCGTCCGCGACGACCTGGGTGAGGATCTCCGTGAGGCCCCGCGCCGTCCGGGGCGAGAGCACCTGCCGGGCGACCTGGGGCTCGAACCCCGTCACCGGGCGCCCCTGGGGGTCCAGGACCGCGCGCACGACCTGGGGGACCGGGAGGCGCCCGCCGTTGGCCACGGCGGCGACGGCGGTGACCATCTGCAGCGCGGTCACCGAGACCTCCTGGCCGATGGACATCGAGGCCAGGGAGAGCCCGGACCAGCGCGTGGACGGGCGCAGCCGGCCGCGGCTCTCCCCCGGCAGCCCGCTCCCGGTCAGGCGCCCGAAGCCGAAGGCGTCCATGTACTGATAGTACCGCTCCGGCCCGAGGGTGAGCCCGACCTTGATCGCCCCCACGTTGGAGGAGAAGCGCAGGACCTCCTCGAAGGTGAGCCAGCCGTACCGCCTCCAGTCGTGGATCACCCGGTTGGCGACGGTGATGGCGCCCTCCTCGCCGTAGAAGCGGTCCTCGGGGCGGACGACGCCCTCCTCCAGGGCCGCGGCGGCCAGGATCACCTTGAAGATCGAGCCGGGCTCGAAGGGGTCGGTGACCGCCCGGTTCCGGCGGACCTCCGGGGGCGCCGCCTGATAGGTGTTCGGGTTATAGGTGGGCCGCGCGGCCAGGGCCAGGAGCTCCCCGGTCCGGGGGTCCATGACGACCGCCATCGCCGCCTCGGCGCGGGTCTGCCGCCAGGCGGCCTCGAGCTCGCGCTCGGCGATGTACTGGATCGTGGCGTCCAGGGTGAGGACGACCCCCTGCCCGGGCCGGGCGGGCTTGAGGATGGTCGGCTGGGCGGTCACCTCCCGCCCCAGGGCGTCGCGCTCGACGAGGGCGAGCCCGGGCTCGCCGGCGAGGACCCCGTCATAGGCCAGCTCGATCCCCTCGAGCCCCCGGTTGTCCCACCCCTCGAAGCCGAGGAGATGGGCGGCCAGCTCCCGGTTGGGGTAGAAGCGCAGGGACTCGGGGATGAAGCCGATCCCCGGGAGCCCGAGGGCGCGGACCGCCTGGCTGAGCTGGGGCGGGACCCTCCGCCGGAGCCAGACGAAGGGCCGGTCGCTCTTGAGGCGCGCGGCCAGCTCCCCCGCGGGCTCCTCGAGCAGCGGGGCGAGGCGGGCGGCGAGCGCGGCCGGATCGGGGACCCGGCCGGGCAGGGCGTAGATCGACTCGACCTCGCTGGAGACCGCCAGGACCTGACCGTGGCGGTCATAGATCGGGCCCCGTCGGGGGCGGAGGGTGATGGTCTTGCTGTGCTGGCGCTCGGCCAGGCGCGCCAGCTCGTCGTGGCGGACGAGCTGGAGGTCGGCCAGGCGGAAGACGACGGCGCCGAAGGCGACGGCGAGGAGCCCGGTGAGCAGGAGAGCGCGGACCCTGAGCCGGGACGGGGGCTCCCTCATACTACAAGAGGAGCTAGGGGCGTCCGCGCGAGTCGGTCACCAGGCCATCCTCCCAGGCGGTCCGGACCGAGGGCTCCTCGGCCGGGACCGTGAACTCCCGGGCCAGCCGCACCTGATCGGGCTCGGGCAGGGTCAGTCCCAGGCGCCGGGCCTTCCGGTCGATGCGCGCCGAGGCCCTGAGGGTGTCGAGCTCGATCCGGAGCTTCCGGTTGAACTCCTCGAGGTCCCCCTTGAGCATCCTCAGATCCTCGAGCTCGTAGCTGACGCGCACCCGCTGGACCTGGAGCCAGACGTAGCCGAGCACCCCGCCGACCAGGACCGCGCCGAGGAGGAGCACGCCGACCATGGCGTAGAGGCGGCGCCGGTCCGGCTCCCGCACCACGCTCGAGGCCTGGTCCCGGATGACCCGCGTCATGCCGCGCGCTCGAGGACCCGGAGCTTGGCGCTCCGGGCGCGGGGGTTGGCCTCGACCTCGGCCCGCGACGGGCCGACGGGCTTCGGGGTGAGGATGCGCCAGGCGCCTTGAGCGGCCAGCCGCCGGAAGGCGGTCTTGACGAGCCGGTCCTCGAGGGAGTGGAAGCTGATCATCGCGAGGTGCCCGCCGGGGCCGAGGAGGGCCGCGGCCTGGGGGAGCGCCGCCTCCAGGGCGCCCAGCTCGTCGTTGACGGCGATCCTGAGGGCCTGGAAGGTCCGGGTGGCTGGGTGGATCCGGCGCGGGCGGCGGCCGGCGGGGATCGCGGCCGCCACCAGCCGGGCCAGGGCGCCGGTGGTGGCGAGGGGGGCGCGGCCGCGGGCCAGGACGATGCGGCGCGCGATCCGGCGCGCGGCCCGCTCCTCGCCGTACTCCCGGAGGATCCGGACCAGCTCCGGCTCGGGGGTGCGGCGGAGGAGCTCGGCGGCCGTCCCGGGCCGGGTCGTGTCGTAGCGCATGTCCAACGGCTCGTCGGCCTGGAAGGTGAAGCCGCGCCCCGAGCGCTCGAGCTGGAACGACGACAGCCCCAGGTCGAAGAGGATCCCGTCAACCATCTCGATCCCCAGGGCCCGGGCCTCCCGCGCGAGGTCGCGGAAGTCGGCCTGACGGAGCAGGACGCGATCGCCGAAGATGCCGAGGCGCTGGCGGGCGACGGCGAGCGTGGCGGCGTCCCGGTCGAAGCCGACCACGCGGGCCGCGGGGCTCGCGGCGAGGATCGCCTCGGCGTGGCCGCCCGGGCCGACCGTGGCGTCCACGAAGAGCCCGCCCCGCTCGGGCGCAAGGTGGCGCAGCACCTCGGCCAGGAGCACCGGGCGGTGGAGCGCCCCGGCCCCCATCGCTAGAGACCGAGCGCCCCCAGCTTCTCGGCGATCTGCTCGAAGGTCCCACCGTGGCGCTGGTAGAAGTCGGCCCACCGCTCGCGGCCCCAGATCTCGAACCGATCCAGGGTCCCCACGAGGACGACCTCCTTGACGAGCCCGGCGAACTCCCGGTGCTCGGGGGCCAGCAGGATCCGGCCCGCCCGGTCCACCGGGCACTCCTTGGCGCTGGAGGCGAAGATGCGGAGGAAGTTTCGCATCTCGGCGGTGAGCTGGGGGCGGCGCCGGAGCTCCCCGACGAAGCGCTCCCACTCCCGCTTGGGGTAGGCCCAGAGACAGCTGTCCGCCTCGACGGCGATCAGGGTGTCCTCGTCGTGCTCGGCCAGGGCCTCCCGGAACTTCGCCGGGATGCTCAGGCGCCCCTTCGGGTCGATGGTGTGGAAGTACCGCCCCTGGAACACCGCTCCGCGCACCTCCAGGGCTGAACAAAGACACCACTTTATCCCACTTTATCCCACTTTGTGGGGTCGATACTACACAGGCCAACATAGTGTGTCAAGGGAAAAAAATAGCGTTCGGGAAAGGGAAAAACGCGGCTTTGAAGAGCGACAACCGGTGGTAGGCGACCCGGTTCAGGAGTACCGCCGGTAGAGGTCCAGCAACCGATTCAGGTGACGGCCTTCATCCCCGACCAGGGTGACGAGGGGCGGGAGGACGGCGGGGTCGGGGAGGAGCGCGACGAGGTCGCGGTAGCCGGCCAGGAGGCTCCGCTCGGCCTGGAAGACCCGGGAGTACAGATCGCCGCGGCTCCCGGTCCCCGGGCCGGCCGCCGACGCGGGAGGCGGCGGGTGTCCGCCGAGCGCGACGATCAGCGCGGCGACGCGGGCGCCGTGGGCCTCGGTCTCGCGGGCCAGCTCGGCGACCAGCTCGACGGGCGCCGTCGGCGGGAGGCTCGAGGCCAGCCGGTCGTAGAGGGCGGCCAGCTCGCGCTCGAGCCCGAGGGCCTCGCCCAGGCCCTCCAGCAGAATGAGGCGGCGACCGCGGGGGAGGCTCGAGAGATCAGGGTGAGTCTCGTCCATCAGCGGGCGGGCGCCGGCAAACGCGAGCCCCGACCCGAGGTCGGATCGGGGCTCGCGCGCGCGGCGATCGGACCCTGTCCTACTCGTCCCTGATGGCCGCCTTCACCTTCTCGGCCAGCTCGGGCGGGATCGTGGTCATCCCGTGAACGGCGTTGGCGTGGACCCCCGCCTGCTGCATGATCTCCTCGACGGTGGCCCCGCGGGCCACCCAGTCACAGTTGGGGCCGACATCCCGACAGCGAAGGACCTTCATCACGACCTCCCTTCTGCAAAAGGGTTTGCGGCCACGGCCACCCGGATCGGAGGCGCACCCTCTATGCTCACCCCCGCGCCGGGATGAGTCAAGCAAGCTCGCCCGAGGAGAGCCCCCATGCCGGTGCCATCGCTTCGACGGGCACCTTGCGGAACTCCGCCGGGGACCGGCCGAACTGATCCCGGAACGCGCGCGAGAAGTGGCTGCGGCTGGCGAAGCCCACGCGGCTCGCGATGGCGTCCACGGACAGCTCACCGCTGTGCAGCATCTGTGCGGCCTGCCGGAGCCGCGTGTCGCGGACAAAGTCCATCGGCGTCCTGCCGAAGCTCTCGCGGAAGCGCGCTGCGAAGACCGAGCGGCTCATGTGGCCGAGTTCCGCGAGCGACTCGAGGGAGTGCGGCCGCTCGGGGCGCGAGAGGATCGCGTCCACCACAGGGATCATCCGCTGATCGTCCATGGCCGACAGCCACGGCAGTCGGCAGTCGGCATGTTTGCTCAGGCGCCTGAAGACCAGGATCAGGCACTGGTGCATCAGCGCGGCCATCATGGCGCGGCTCCCGGGCGCCGGGGCCTGTTGCTCCCGCAGCAGCCCCTCGAAGGTAGCGCGCATCTGGGGTGAGTCGGAGAAATCGAGGGTGATGACTTCGCGCAGAAGATCGAAGAGGCCGAGGTTGCCGCCATAGGTGACCCGGATGCGGCCGCAGGCCGCCATCAGCTCCGAGTGACCGGCCGGCCCTGCGGTGAGTTTCTGTAACCCCGGCACGGCCTCCCCCTCGCCCGGCGCCGCGGCCTTGAGGCGAACCTCGCGACCGCACTCGAGGGCGTGAGTCAGGCGCGGGGGGACGATCGCCAGGGTGTAGCGCCCCAGACGCTGCGCCTTCCCGTCGACCCGCAAGGTGCCCTCACCCTGGAGCACGTAGTGCAGGGTGACCCACTCGAGGGCGGGGAGCGGGAGCCTCCAGCCCTTCGCCACCCCGCACACGGAGAACGGCTCGACCGTCACCGCCAGGTTCTCGAACAGCCGTTCGATCAGCACGGCAGCCCAAGTTTTAGCTGAGGAGCCACGGGCCTGTCAAGACGATTCAGCACCTTTTTCGGACTGAAACGCACAGGATTATCAGAGACGATCCGGCACCTCTTTCGGACCAACGCGCACCTCCCCGGCGCC
>JACPHL010000248.1:0-3064 GCA_016188625.1 Candidatus Rokuibacteriota bacterium
CTCCGAGCGCGGGCTTCGCCCCCGAACAAGGGTGGGTGGGCCCAAAGGTTTTGGGGGGGAGGCAGGCCCCGAAGCCTTTCGCCAGCGGCGAAGCCGGACTGGCGAAAGGTGGGCTTCGCCCAGGGCCGTCGGAAGGGGGGCGTCAGCCCCCCTCCGAGGTTTTACTCGGGGAGCTCGCCGCGCCCCTGCCCGCCGCGGTAGGGCGGGAAGCGAAAGCCCATCTCCCGGCCCAGGAGGCCGCCGTGGCCGAGGGCGACGAGGTCGGCCGGGGTCAGCCGCTCGCCGACCAGGACGCGGGGGAGGACCAGGTCGAAGACGGTGGCCTGCGAGAACATCCCGCAGGAGGGCATCCCGAGCAGTGGGACCTCGCCGAGGCGCGAGAGCCAGAAGAGGCTCCCCGGGTGCGCCGGGACGCCGACCCGCGCCACGCGCGCGCCCAGCCGGTCCAGGCCGGCGAAGACCGGGTCCAGGGGATCCAGGGCGTTGGCCCCGACCGCCACCACCAGCTCCGCCCCGCGCGCCCGGCAGGCCTCGACACCGCCGGCCACCGCCTCGGCGGTCGCATGGACGAAGGCGAGGTGGACCAGCTCGGAGCCGAACCAGCCGAGCTTCTCGGCGAGGGCGGCGCGGAAGCGCTCCCGGACCCGCCCGTCGATCTCCTCCTTGGCGACGGCCCCGACCTTCATGGGACGGAAGGGCCGGACCGCGACGAGCCCCCCGACGGCGCGGCAGCGGGCCTCGGCCTCGGCGACCAGCGCCTCGGCGACCGCCAGCGGGGTGACCTTGGCCTTGGCGACCACCTCCCCGGCCTCCACGACCTGGTGGTGATAGAGGGTGTAGACCGACATCCCCTGGAGGGCGTTGACGCCCTCCAGGGCCTCGGCCCGGACCGCCAGGAGGCCGCGGCGGCCTGCGGCCAGCGACCACTGCCCGCCCGCGAAGCCCTTCACCTCGACCCCCTCGCCGGCCACCGCCCGGGCCAGGCGCTCGCCCGCCGGCGCCTCGTGGAGGTCACCGGGCTCCAGCTCGAGGAGATGGATCTCGGGGCGGCCCAGCGCGACGAGCCTCCCCGCCGCGGCGGCATCGAGGATCTCGCCCTTCCGCGCGGCGATCTGGCCCGCGGGGTCGCGGACGTCGTGGCAGAGGACGCGCCCGACGAGGCGCTCCGGCCCGACCTCGCCCGGGACGAGGGCATGGGCCTTCATCCCCGGCCGCCCTTGACCTCGCGGAGGGGGCGTCCGCCGCCGCCCTGGCGGGCGGCCAGGACCTCGGCCAGGATGGCCAGGGCGATCTCCGGGGCGGTCTGGGCGCCGAGGTCGAGCCCGATGGGGACGTGGATGCGGCGGAGCGTCTCCTCGGGGACCCCCTCCTCGCGGAGGAGCTTCAGGATCGCCTCGCCCCGGCGCCGGCTCCCGAGCATCCCCACGTACCCCACCGGCGCCGCCAGGACGTGACGGAGGACCGGCAGGTCGTACTTGTAGTCGTGGGCGACCAGGATCACGGCGGTCGTCGGGGTCAGGGGGAGCGCGCGGACCAGCTCCGAGGGGATGCCGACGAGCAGCTCGTCGGCGTGCGGGAAGCGCTCCCGCGTGGCCATGCGGGGCCGCCCGTCCACGACCACGGTCCGGTAGCCCAGGATCCGGGCCAGCTCGGTGAGCGGCATGGCGACGTGCCCGGCCCCCACGACCAGAAGGGTCGGCGGCGGGCCGTAGACCTCGACGAAGAGGCGGTGGGTCCGCTCCCCGAGCGCGACCTCCAGCGTGCGCGAGCCCCCGCGGTCGAGGAGCTCCCGGGCGCGGGCCACGGCCGCCTCCTCCAGCGCGGTGTCCCCGAGCCCGCCCCGGGTCCGGCCGTCGTCGAGGAGGAGGAGCTTGGCGCCGGCGGCGAGAGGGTCGAGGCGGGTGACGAGGGCGCCCCGCCCGCCCTGCTCGAGGCGGGCGCGGAGGGTCTCGTAGAGGGCGAGGGGGCCGGCCTCGGGTTCCCGGAGCGGGACCGGTTCGACGAAGACCTCGATGGTCCCGCCGCAGGTGAGCCCGATCTCCCACGCCTCCTCGTCCCCGAGGGTCATCTCAAGGAGGTGGGCCGCGTCGCTCCCCAGGACCTCCTCAGCCTCCGCCATCACCTGGGCATCCACACAGCCGCCGATGGTGACCGAGCCGAGGATCCGGCCGCCCGCGCCGACCCACATCTTGGCCCCCTCCTTCCGGGGCGTGGTCCCGCGGGTGTCCACGAGGGTCGCCATCGCGACCTTCCCCTCGGTCCGCCGGAGCTGGTCGAGCTGCTCGAAGATCTCGCGCATCGCGAAACCCACTATAGCACGGGGGCGGGACGCCCAAAATCCGCGGCCGCGCGGTTACGGCCTCAGGTGCCGGGCCAGCGCCCGAAGGGACTCGAGGTTGTGGGCCGGGGCGAAGAGGTCGAGGTGGGGGAGGGCGGCGGCCATCCCCTGGGTGAGCGGCTGGTAGTCGAGGTTGCCGAGGAGCGGGTTCAGCCAGATCAGCCGGGCGGCCCGACGCCGGATCCGCCGGAGGGCCTCGGCCAGGAGCTCGGGCTCGCCGGTGTCCCAGCCGTCGGAGAGGATTACCACGACGGTCCGCCGGTCGAGGAGCCACCGCCACCCGGCGTCGAAGGCCTGGAGGCTGTCGCCGATCTTGGTGCCGCCGGACCAGTCCCGGACCCGGCCGAGGCGCTCGAGGGCCACGCGGTAGGGCTGCCCCCGGAGCTCGTCGGTGATCCGGCTCAGGGTCGTGGCGAAGACGAAGGTCTCCATCCGGGCGAACTGGTTCTGGAGGGCATAGAGGAACTGGAGGAGGAACCGGCTGTAGAGGTCCATCGAGCCCGAGACGTCGCAGAGGACGACGACCTTGGTCTTCTGGCGCTTCTTCTCGCGCCGGGCCAGCTCGACCGGCTCCCCCCGGGTCAGGGCGAGCCGCATGGTGCGCCGGAGGTCCACCTCCGGCCCCCGCCGGGCCGGCCGGCGCCGGCGGCTCCGGCGGGTCGCCAGCCGCCGCGCGATGCGGGCCGCGAGGCGCGCCACCTCATCGAGCTGATCGGGGTGGAAGGT
>JACPHL010000248.1:3084-7271 GCA_016188625.1 Candidatus Rokuibacteriota bacterium
AGGTCGAGAAGTCCTTCTGCATGAGCCGCTCCAGGTCGCTGGCGCGCGGCAGGGCCACCGGCTGCCCCTCCTCCGCATCGAGACGCCCCCACTCCTCGAAGACGAGCTCCGAGGCCGCCCGGACCGGCAGGCGGGCGGCCAGGGCGGGCGGCAGCCCTCCGGCCTCCGGCGCCGCCGCGGCGGGACCGCCGAGGGGATCGGGGAGGCGGGCGGACCAGAAGGCCTCGAAGCAGGCGTCGAAGGCGGGGAAATCCTCGGGGCGCCAGACCAGGACCGTGCGCAGGGCGCGCCGGACCTCGGCCCGGTCGCCGAGGTCGATCACCGCGAGCGCCCGCACCGCGTCCAGGCTCTCCGCGGGGGTGACGGGGAGGCCGCGGAGGCGGAGGAGGCGGCAGAAGCGGACCGTGGCGGAGAGGAGGTCGCGGGGCGCGGGCGGGCTCACCCCTGGAGGAGCCCCGCGAGGCCGCCGGCGGCGAGCTCCGCCTGAAGGCGCTTGAGGTCCTCGGCCTCCTTCAGGATGCACCCGAGGGTCTCGTGGACGAGGGTGGGCTCCAGGTGGTCGGCGTGGAGCGCGACGAGGGCGCCGGCCCAGTCCAGGGTCTCGGCGACCCCGGGGATCTTCTGGAGCTTCATCCGCCTGAGCGCCTGCATGACCCGGGCGACCTCGTCGCCGAGCCGCTCGTTGACCCCCGGGACCTTGGTCCGGATGATCCGGATCTCCTTGTCGAGGCTCGGGTAGTCGATCCAGAGGTACAGGCAGCGGCGGCGGAGCGCGTACCTCGAGGAGGAAGGCCTCGAACTCCTCGTCGGCGCGATCCGCTTCGTCGATGAGGAGCACCGGGGCCTGACCGTCCTGGGTGATGGCCTGGAGCAGGGGCCGCTTGAGGAGAAACGGCTCCGAGAAGATGGTGGCCTCTTTCTGCTCCGGGGTGTGCTCGGTCCCCTCCTCGAGCTTGATCCGGAGGAGCTGCTTGGGGTAGTTCCACTCGTAGAGCGCGGTGGCGGCGTCGAGGCCCTCGTAGCACTGCAGCCGGATCAGGTTCGTCTCGAGGACCCGGGCCAGGACCTTGGCGACCTCGGTCTTCCCCACCCCGGCGTGCCCCTCGATGAGGAGCGGCTTCCTGAGGGTGAGGCTGAGGTAGACCGAGGTGGCGACGGCCGGGTCGGTGATGTAGGCCGCCCCCTCCATCAGGGTCTGGATCTTCTGGATCTCCTCGCGCAAGGACGCCTCCTCGTCGTTCGATGTCGCCTCTATTGTACCCCGGGGCGCGGACGGCCGCCCGCGCCGGATCGCTCCTGGGCCCTGGCGGCCTCGGTCAGGAGCTCGCGGTAATCCTCCCAGGTGTCCACGTCCCGGGGCGCGGGGAGATCGAGGGGGACCACGGCCACCCGATCCGGGTCGCGGGCGATGACCTCGCGCGCCCCCTGATCGCCGCGGACGGCCCTCAGCTCGGCGAAGACCTCGGCGGCGAAGAGGACCGGGTGCCCGCGCGCCCCGCGATAGGTCGGGACCACGATCGGTCTCCCCGAACCCCGGTAGGCGGCGACGAGCCGCTCGACGACGGCGGGGTCGTGGAGGGGCTGGTCCCCGAGGGCGACGACCGCCGCCTCCACCGCAGGGTCGAGGGCGTCGAGCCCGGCCCGGAGCGAGGTCGAGAGCCCCTCCGCGAAGGCCGGGTTCACGACCGTCCGCACCCGGAGGCCGGCGAGCGCGGCCCCGACCGCCTCGGCCTCCCGGCCGAGGACCACCACCACGTCGTCCAGGGACGAGGCGAGGAGCCGCTCGAGCGAAAGCCGGATGAGGCTCTGCCCCCCCACGGGGAGGAGGAGCTTCTGCGGCCCCATCCGGCTCGCGGTGCCGGCGGCCAGGACGATCCCGGCGATCACGCGGCGGCTTTGGCCCTCGCCAGGGCGGCCTCGAGGGCCCGGCGGGTGAAGACCCGGGCCAGGTGGGCCTTATACTCCTCGGAGCCCTGGAGGTCGGCCTGGATCGCGATCCCCTCCGGGGCCTTCTCGGCCGCCGCCTCCAGGGCCTTGGCGTCCAGGGCCTTGCCGGTCAGCGCCGCTTCGACCCCCTTGGCCCGGGTGGCCTTGGGGCCGATGCCGGTCAGGGCGACGCTCGCCCGCTGGCAGGCCCCCTTGCCGTCCAGGGCCAGGAGCGCCGCCACGCCGACCACAGCGAAGCGCGAGGCCGGATGGGGGAATTTCACGTAGGCCGCCCCGCTCTTGGCCTGTGGAAGTTGGATCTTTATTTCAGTAAGAATCTCGTTGGGTTGTAACGAAGTGGTGAGAAGATCCTTGAAGAAGTCGTCGGCCTTGATCGTCCGCTCCCCCGTGGGGCCCACCGCCTTCAGCTCCGCCCCGAGAGCCAGGATCACGGCGGGCCAGTCCGCGGCGGGATCATGGTCCCCATGTTCCGCACCTGGGGGTCGCCGATGCGGGCGGCGGCCTCGGGGAGGATCGGGCACTTCCCCTTGAGCAGCTCCGAGTGCTCGATGGTCGCGTGGGTGGTGAGGGCTCCGATGACGACAGCCCCCTTCTCCTCGCGGACCCCGGCGAGGCCGCCGATCCGGCCGAGATCGATCAGGTGCTTCGGCTGGGCGAGGCGGAACTTCATCAGGGGGATGAGGCTGTGCCCGCCCGCGAGGAGCTTGGCGTCGTCCTGGTGCTTGGCCAGGAGGCCGAGGGCGTCCTGGATGCTGGTCGGCCGGTGATACTCGAACGCGGCTGGGTACACGGCGGGCCCTCCTATCTCTTCCGCGCGGCCTGGATGGCCGCCCAGATCCGGGCCGGGGTCAGAGGGAGATCGATGTGGGAGACCCCGAGGGGGGCCAGGGCGTCCAGCACCGCGTTGGCCAGGGCCGCGGTGGAGGCGATCGTCCCGGTCTCGCCGGCGCCCTTGACGCCCATGGGGTTGATCGGCGAGGGGGTTACGGTCCGGTCGGTCTCGAAGGCGGGGAGGTCGTCGGCCTTGGGGAGGGCGTAGTCCATCATCGTGCCGGTGACAAGCTGGCCGGCCTCGTCGTAGGCAGCGTACTCCCACAAGGCCTGGCCGGCGCCGTGGGCGATCCCGCCGTGGACCATCCCATCGACGATCATGGGGTTGATGACCCGCCCGACGTCGTCCACGGCGATGTAGCGGAGGATCGCAACCTTGCCGGTCTCCGGATCCACCTCCACGACGGCGATGTGGGTCCCGAAGGGGAAGACGAAGTTAGCCGGGTCGAAGAAGCTCGTGGCCTCGAGCCCGGGCTCGAGCCCCTGGGGCAGGTTGTGGGCGAGGTACGCCATGAGCGCGACCTCGGCGAAGCCCTTGGCGCGGTCCGGCGAGCCCCGGACGGAGAACTTCCCGTCGCGGTACTCGATGTCCGCCTCCGCAGCCTCGAGGACGTGGGCCGCGATCTTCCGCCCCTTGTCCTTGATCTTCTGGACGCTCACGTAGATCGCGGCCCCGCCCACCGCGGCGGAGCGGCTGCCGTACGTGCCCATTCCCATCGGGATCGCGGCCGTGTCGCCGTGGACGACCTCCACGTCCTCGAAGGGGAGGCCCAGCTCGTCGGCCACGAGCTGGGCGAAGGTGGTCTCGTGCCCCTGGCCGTGTGAGTGGGAGCCGGTGAAGACGGTGACCTTCCCGGTCGGGTGGACCCGCAGGTGCGCGCTCTCCCAGAGCCCGGCCTGGGCCCCGAGGGCGCCCGCCACCGCCGAGGGAGCCGGGCCGCACGCCTCGATGTAGGTGGCGAAGCCGATCCCGAGGTGCCGCCCCTCCCTCCTCAGGCGCTCCTGCTCGGCGCGGAGGGCCGTGTAGTCGGCGATCTCGAGCGCCCGCTCGAGGGCCGGACCGTAGTTGCCGCTGTCGTACTGGAACGCCACCGGGGTCTGGTAGGGGAACTTCGAGGCGGGGATGAAGTTCTTCCGGCGCAGCTCGACCGGGTCCATCTCAAGGGCCCGCGCCGAGAGATCCACCATCCGCTCGACGAGGTAGGTGGCCTCGGGCCGCCCCGCCCCCCGGAGGGCGTCCACCGGCGTGGTGTTGCTGAAGGCGCCGGTGACCTCGCCGTAGATGGCCGGGATCTCGTAGACGCCGGAGAGGAGCGGGCCGTAGAGGTAGGTCGGGATGAGGGGGGCGAACGTCGAGAGGTAGGCCCCGAGGTTGGCGACGGTCTTGACGCGGAGGGCGGCGATCCTGC
>JACPHL010000245.1 GCA_016188625.1 Candidatus Rokuibacteriota bacterium
AAGCCGGCTCGCGGGCGGAACACGACCAGGAGGGGCCCCGCCCGGCGAGCCATAGGCGGGTGCGCCGCGGAGCGTGTGGAGCGCGGGAGGGGAGCCGCCCGGGACCTTCCTCCGCCTCACAGCTCGGCCCAGTCGCGCCCCTCCTTCACGTCCACCTTGAGGGGGACCGCGAGGGGGTAGGCCGCCTCCATCTCTCCCCGGACCAGGCCCGACAGATCGCCGCGCTCGGCCTCGGGGACCTCGAAGAGCAGCTCGTCGTGGACCTGGAGGAGCATCCGGCTCCGCAGCCCCCGGGCCCCGAGGGCCCGGTGGACCCGCACCATGGCGAGCTTGATGAGGTCGGCCGCGCTCCCCTGGACCGGGCTGTTCATCGCCATCCGCTCCGCCATCCCGCGGGCGTTCGGGTTCCCGCTCCGCAGCTCGGGGAGGTAGCGCCGCCTGCCGAGGAGCGTGCTCACGTACCCCCGCTCCCGCCCGCCGGCCAGGGTCTCCTCGATGAACGCCCTGACCTTCGGGTGGCGGGCGAAGTACTCGTCGATGTACCGCTGGGCCGCCTCTCGCCCGACCCCCGTGGCCTGGGCGAGCCCGAAGGCCGAGATCCCGTAGACGATCCCGAAGTTCACGCCCTTGGCGACCCGGCGCATCTCGGCAGTCACCAGCTCCGGCGCGACGCCGAAGATCTCGGCGGCGGTCCGGGCGTGGATGTCCTCGTCGCGGCGGAAGGCCTCCAAGAGCGCCGCCTCGCCGGAGAGGTGGGCCAGGACCCGCAGCTCGATCTGGGAGTAGTCCGCGGCCAGGAAGACCCACCCGGGCTCGGCGACGAAGGCCTGCCGGATCCGCCGCCCCAGCTCGGTCCTGACGGGGATGTTCTGTAAGTTCGGGGCCGATGAGCTGAGCCGCCCCGTGGCCGTGACGAACTGGTTGAACGAGGTGTGGATCCGGCCGGTCCGCGGGTGGACCAGCGCGGGGAGGGCATCCGCGTAGGTCCCCTTGAGCTTGGCGAGCTGGCGGTACTCCAGGATCTTCGCCGGCAGGGGGTGGGCGAGGGCCAGCTCCTCCAGGACGTCCACGTCGGTCGAGTACCCGGTCTTGGTGCGCTTGACCGCGGGGAGGCCGAGCTTCTCGAAGAGGACCTGGGCGAGCTGGCGGGGGGAGGCGGGGTTGACCGGCTCGCCGGCCAGGGTGTGGATCTCGCGGGTGAGACTGTCCAGCTGGCGCTCGAGCTCCTTGGCCATGACCTCGAGCCGCCCCGGGTCCACCCGGATCCCGGCCAGCTCCATCCGCGCCAGCACCGGCACCAGCGGCAGCTCGAGGTCCCGGTAGAGGCTGAGGAGCCCGTCCCGCGCCAGCTCCTCCTGCTGGCGCTCCCAGAGCGTGAAGACCCCGCGCGCCCGGCCTCCCGCCCAGGCCGCCAGGGTCCCGGGGTCGGCGGCGGTGGGGGCGCCACCTCCCGGGACGGCGGCGCCGAGCGCCTCGAGGCAGAGCTCCTCCAGGTTGAAGTTGACCCGGGCCGAGTTCAGGAGATAGGCGGTGACGGCCGTGTCCTCGAAGCGCGGGAGGGCGAGGCCGCGCGCTTCGGCCCAGGCGAGGAACGGCTTGAGGTCGTGACCGATGACCCGGCCGGCCCCGAGCGCGGGCGGCGCCCCGGTGAGGTAGGCCGGCCCGGCCTCGGGGCTGAAGACCCCGAGCCCCTGGAGGGCGAGGTCGGGAACGGACCCGGCCAGGATCGGTTCGACCGCGAGGGCCTCCCCGGCGGCCCGGCGGTACGCGGCCCACCCCTCCGAGTCGAGCACCGGGACCGCCTCGCGGGTGACGGTCGCGGGCTCAGCCGGGAGCATCCGGAGGAGGCTCGAGAACTCCAGCTCGGTCCAGAGGCCCCGGAGGCGCGCCCAGTCCGGCGCGGCGCGGCGGAAGCGCGCGAGGTCGATCTCGACCGGGACCTGGGCATCCACGGTGGCGAGCTGGCGGGAGAAGAAGGCCTGCTCGCGGTGGCGGGCCAGGGTCTCCCGGAGCTTCGCCCCCGAGACGAGCGCGAGGCTCGCGTAGAGCCCCTCGAGGCTCCCGAACTGGCGGATGAGCTTCCGCGCCGTCACCTCCCCGACCCCGGGGACCCCGGGGATGTTGTCGATCGCATCCCCCATCAGCCCGAGGAGGTCCGGGATCCGGGCCGGTGGGACCCCCCACTTCTCCAGCACCTTCGCCTCGTCGTAGAGGACCCGCTCCCCGGTCCGCCCGAGCACGGAGAGGACCGTCACCGTCGGGCCGACGAGCTGGAGGGCGTCCTTGTCGGCGGTGACCAGGACGACGTGGAGGCCGGACCCGGCGGCGCGGGCCACCACCGTCGCCAGGAGGTCGTCGGCCTCGTACCCCGGCGCCTCGAGGAGGGGGAGCCGCATCGCCTCGAGGACGGTCTTGACCCAGGGGATCTGCTCGGCGGGGTCGGAGGGCATCCCGGGGCGCTGGATCTTGTACGCCTCGAAGGCCTGGTGGCGGAAGGTGGGGGCGGGCGAGTCCCAGGCGACCGCCATGTACTCGGGCGCCTCCTCCCGGACGATCTTCCAGAGCATGTTGGTCATCCCGAAGGTGGCGTTGGTCGGGAGCCCCTTCGAGGTCGAGAGGTGGGCGATGGCGTGGTAGGCGCGGTAGAGGTAGGAGTTGCCGTCCACCAGGTAGAGCCGGTCGGCCATGCTACTCCCCGACCACGGCGTCGGCCTCGATCTCCACCAGCCAGTCGGGATCGATGAACCGGCTCACCTGCATGGTGTTTGTGGGTCTCCCTGATCTATTTGAACCAGGACAACCAAGGCGGCCAGTCTTGCACCAGGCGAGCCAATTCTGAATAGCCTGCTGAGCCCGGATGGGAACCGTCATTTGCCGCAACCTCTCGCATCCATGTCTCCGAGGCCGCGAGGGGAGTGAAGACCTCCAGGTATGGCACCTCCAACTCGCGGCAGATGAAGGCGAACCTCCGGGATAAGCCTGCGATCCGTAAATTTTGCTTGGCATCCGTCACCGGCGACGGCCCGATCATCAAGACCGGAAAGCGCCGCCGGGCGGTGATCAGAATCCTGCGAGTGTGCTCGACCGAATCCGCCACCGCGACGCGGGGTGCGCCGCCCTCCCATGTGGTGTCATTGATTCCAAAGGAGAAGACCACCCCGCCGTCGCATCCCGCGGGGAGACGACGGGACACCTCCCGGAGCCAGCAGGCTCTGATGTCCGCGCTGGTCTCCCGCCGGACCCCGAGGTTGTAGCAGGTGATGTCGCGGCCCGCCTTTCTGGCCGCCGCACAGATCCTTCCGGTCCACCCAAGATATTCGGGATCGCCCGTGCCGTTCACAAGGGAATCGCCGACAAAGCAAATCCACATTCAGAGGGGTCGATGCTTTGCGATGAGTTCCCGGATAGCGGGCACCAACTCGTGAGGCACTTCCATGACGGTATGGGCCTGGTTCTCGAACGCGGCCTCGTCCTCCGCCACCGCTTCGTCTTCCGTCTGCTCCTCGTAATAGGTTAGGACCTTGCGGACCCTCTCCTCATCCCACCCTGGTGGAAACTTACTCTGGCTCATCGTTTCCTCCTGCGCCTGCGCCGCTTATAAGCGGTTAGAGGTTTGCCTTTCAATTCATATGCGGTGATGACAAACACGCTGTCGGGTTCCGGATCAGGAACGTAGATGACCCGCAAATACCGTCCCGCTCGTGTCCGGCCAATGGCAACTCGGGAACCTTCTCGCCCTGGACGATCCTCACCCGGTCTCCTCAAGACATCCTCGACCTCGTCCGGGACAACTTCATGCCTAAGGATATGAGGTAAACCGGTCTCTGGATCGATATAAAGGCGGATGCTCATCCGCTGGGTACCATCCTAGCATGGGGCGCCGAAGATGGTGCGGTAGTGGCGGCGGACCGCGGCGGCGGTCTCCCGGTAGCGGGCGAGGAGCGCCCGACCGCCCGGCTCCCCCAGCTCGCGGGCCAGACGCTCCAGGCCGAGGCCGGCCGTCGGCAGACAGTCGGGCGGCCGGTGCTGGGCGAGGCGGAGCCCCTTGATGAGCCGCTTGGCGAAGTCGTAGGCCTCGAGCAGCTCCTCCACGACCGGCGCGCCGAGGAGCCCGAGCCGGGCGAGCCGGCGGAGGGCCACGCGGGT
>JACPHL010000246.1 GCA_016188625.1 Candidatus Rokuibacteriota bacterium
GACGATCTTCTTCTGGCCCCCGGAGAGGTTCAGACCCCGGCGCTGGGTGAAGCCCCGGACCTCGGGGAAGATCGTGAAGATCCGTCCCTGGACCTCGTCGGCGGACGAGGGCGCGCCGGACCGCCGGGCGCTCCCGGCGAGCCACTGGCTGATCTGGAAGTTCTCCGCGACCGTCAGGTCCGGGAAGATCCCGGCGTCCTCCGGGGCGTAGCCGATCCCCAGGCGGGCGCGCTCATGGGCCGGGAGGCGGGTGATATCGCGCCCCTGGTAGGTGATCCTCCCCGACCGGATGGGCAGGAGGCCCATGATGCTCTCGATGGTGGTGGTCTTCCCGGCCCCGTTGCGGCCGACCAGGCAGACGACCTCGCCCGCGTTCACCGTCAGGGAGACGCCCTGGAGGATGTGGGCCGGCCCCCGGTAGGTGTGGACGCGCTCCAGCTCGAGCATCCTGGAGTCCCGGGGGCTCATGGCGCCACGGTCGTCCCGAGCAGCGTGGTCGTCACCTGCTCGTTCCGCCGGATCTCGTCCGGGCTCCCGTCGGCCAGGATCTTGCCCTCGTGCATGACCACGATCCGGTCCGAGTACGTGAAGACCACGTCCATGTCGTGCTCGATGACGACGGCCGTGATCTTCCCGGAGCGCACGATGGAGGTGATGATATCCATGATCGGGGCCTTCTCCCGCGTGCTCACGCCGCTGGTGGGCTCGTCCAGGAACAGGAGGCGCGGCCGCAGGGCGTAGGCCACCGCGACGTCCAGGAGCTTCCGCTCCCCCTGGGCGAGCCCGCCGGCGACCATGGCCGCCTTGGGCGCGAGCCCGAACTGCTGGAGGACCTCCATGGCCTCCTCGCGGACGGCGCGATCCTTGTCCGCCAGGGCCATGAGTCGCCGGGTCTTCTTCTCCCGCGAGAAGATGGGCAGCGCGATGTTGTCGAGGCACGTCAGCTGGTCGAACAGGTTGACGAGCTGGAAGCTCCGCGCGATCCCGGCCTCGATCCGCTGGTGGATCGACTGATGGGTCACGTCGATGCCCTGGAAGTGGATCTTCCCGCCGTCCGGAGGGAGCAGCCCGCTGACGACGTTGACGAGGGTCGTCTTCCCGGCGCCGTTGGCGCCGATGAGGGCCAGGACCTCGCCCTGCGTCACGGAGAAGTCCACCTCGTCCACGGCGTGGGTGTCGCCGAAATACTTCTTGAGCCTCTGGGTCTCCAGGAGCCTCACGCGGCCCTCCTGAGCCTCAGCCAGATCGTGTTCGCCGTGCCCAGGATCCCCGTGGGCATGGAGAGGACGATGACGACGAGCACCGCCCCCAGCAGGAACTGCCAGTAGACCGTGAACCCCACGGCGTACGCCTTGAGAAAGTTGAAGACCACGGCCCCGAGGATGGGGCCGGCGAAGGTCCGGAACCCGCCCAGCACGGTGAGGAAGACGATCTCGCCCGAGAAGGTCCAGTAGAGGATGTCCGGGGTCACGAGCCCGTTCAGGACCACCCAGAGGCTGCCGGCGAGCCCCGTGAAGACCCCCGAGACCAGGAAGGCGATCCAGCGGTATCGGCGGACCTGGACGCCGACGAACTCGGCCCTCGTCTCGTTGTCCCGGATGGCCTGGAGGGCCTTGCCGAAGGGGGAGTTCACGATGACCCACATGACCGCCACGCAGAGGAAGAAGACCGCCAGGACGTAGTAGTAGTAGCGGTGCGACAGGAAGTCGAGCTTGGTCTCGGCCGAGCCGAGCACATCGCTGGCCAGTCCCCCGAGCAGGGTCGGGGTCGGGACGCGGAGCCCGTCGGTCCCGTTCGTGAGCCAGAAGAGCTTGAGCGCGAGGCTCCAGAGGACCTGCGAGAGGGCGAGGGCCAGGATCGCGAAGAAGATGCGGGTGTAGCGGACGCAGATGAAGCCGAAGACCGCGCTGACCACCGCCGTGAAGAAGATGCCCGCCAGCAGGAACAGCTCCATGGAGCCGGCGCCGAAGTACTTCACCAGGAACGCCGGGGCATAGGCGCCGACGCCGAAGTACGCCGAGTGGCCGAACGACAGGAGCCCGGTGTACCCCAGGAGCAGGTTGAAACCGAGGGCGGCGATGGCGAAGATGAGCCCGTAGGAGAACAGGATCGTCTGGTACGGGGGAAGCGCGTAGGGCAGGATCACGAGGAGGAGGGCGATGGGGATCAGGTAGCGGAGGTTCCTGGTCATCGGCTCATGCCCGCCCGAAGAGCCCCTCGGGCCGCACCAGGAGCACGACGGCCGCGATGAGGTAGAGCACCGCCAGCTCGATCTCCGGGAAGCACATGATCCCGAGGGTCCGGACGAGCCCCACGATGATCGCGCCGATAAGGGCCCCCTCGAGGCTGCCGAGCCCCCCGACCACGACGACCACGAACGCGAGGATGAGGGCCTCGATCCCCATCCCCAGGACCGCCCCGGAGATGGGCATGATGACCGCCCCGCCGAGCCCGGCCATGAAGCAGCCGATGGTGAAGGCCTGGACGTAGACGCGCTTGACGTTCACGCCGAGCGCCGAGGCCATCCGCATGTTCTGGGAGGTCGCCCGCAGGATGACCCCGAACCTGGTCTTGTACACGAAGGCCCACAACCCGACCGCGGCCGCGAAGCCGACGGCGATGACCAGGATGTTGTAGTTCGGGTAGGTGGCGCCGAAGATCGTGGCGCTGCCCACCAGGTCGGGGAGGGCCCCGGACGTCAGCGGGTGAGGGCCCCAGAGCCAGTGCATCATGTCCTCGAGGACGAGCAGGAGCCCGAAGGTGATCAGGAGCTGATACTCCTCGGCGCGCTTGTACAGGGGCCGGAGAAGCGTCGGCTCGAGCACCGCCCCGACGGCCGCGACCGCGATCGCGCCGGCCAGCAGGAGGGCGAACAGCAGCGGCCCGGACACCCAGCCGACGGCGTGGCCCAGGGCCCATCCCGTCACGTACGCCCCGAGGGCGAAGAGGTTCCCGTGGGCGAGGTTGACGATCCGCATGACCCCGTAGACCAGGGTCAGCCCCGAGGCGATGAGGAAGAGGATCGAGGCGTAGAAGAGCGAGTTCAGGATCTGGGCCGTGAGGATGTCGGCCGAGGAGAGCGTGAAGCCGAGGCACTGGACGAAGGCGGTCATGCGCGGCGGGAGCCCCGTGGAGCGGGCGGGCGGCCCTCCGGACCCCGGCGCGGGCGCACAGCCTCCCTCGCGACGCTCGGGCTCGTCACCAGTGAACGGGTACTGTCGGCAGGTGATGAATGACCCGCCGGCAACCGGTCATCGCCGGCTGCCGGCGGGTCGGGAAGGGACGGCGCGCTATCCACTCGCCGTCGGCCAAGTCTCCTTGATCCAGTTGTACGTCGCGGTCGAGTCGTTGTGCGTCGTCCCGGGCCGCGGCCAGCCGGGGGGCGCCGTGATGCTCCGGATCGGGACGGTGATCACCCGGCTC
>JACPHL010000254.1 GCA_016188625.1 Candidatus Rokuibacteriota bacterium
CCGCTTCAGCTCCGGCAACCGGCCCCGCTCGGCGGCCAGGTAGAGGGGCTGGACGTAGAGGAGCGACTCCTCGATGGGGATGGCCAGGAGGCTCCCGCGGATCACCTGAGAGCCGGCCTGGCTCCACAGCGTGATCTGCTGGGAGATGACGGCATCCTGGTCGATCCGGGCCTCGATCTGCCGGGGCCCGAAGACCAGCTTCCCCTTCGGGAAGTCGAAGAGGACGAGCTTGCCGTAGTTGGGCGGGTCGGAGCGGGCCGCCAGCCAGGCGATCATGTTGTCACGCCGGACGGGGGTGTAGGGGAGCAGGAGGATGAACTCCTCTACACGCCGCTCCGCCCCGGGGAGGCGCATGATGGTGTAGTAGGGCGCCATCTCCTCCTCGCGCGTCTCCCCCTTCCTGGCCGGGATGGTCCAGAGATCCTCCTTGTTGTAGAAGACCTGGGGGTCGCGCATGTGGTAGGCGGTGTACATGCGGGCCTGGATCCGGAAGAGGTCCTGCGGGTAGCGGATGTGAGCGCGGAGGTCCTCGGGCATGGCCGCGATCGGCTGGAAGAGGCCGGGAAAGGCTCGGGCGTAGGCCCGGATGAGCGGCTCCTCCTCCACCAGGTAGAGGCGCACCGTTCCGTGGTAGGCGTCCACGGTGATCTTGACCGGGTTCCGGATGTAGTTCCCCACCCCCCCGGTGGGCTGGGAGTAGGGGAAGTGCTCCGAGGTGGTGTAGGCGTCGAGGAGCCAGACGATCCGGCCGTCGCCGGTGATCACCGGGTAGGGGTCGGCGTCCAGGCGGAGGAAGGGGGCGAGCTTCCGGACGCGCTCCTCGATCTGGCGATAGTAGAGGATCCGGCTCTCCTGGGTGAGGTCCTTCGCGAAGAGGAGCTTGATCTCCCCGAAGCGGACCGCGAAGAGGAGCTTCCGCCAGAGCGACCCGATCCCCACGCCCCCCTCGCCGGCGTAGGTCGTGTAGACGTTCTGGTCCCCCACGGGGTAGTTCAGCTCCTTCTGCGCGGTCCGGGCCAGGACGTAGGCGTTGGCCACCTCGCCGAAGTAGATGTCGGGCCGGGTGATCTCGATCGAGGTGGAGGCCACGGGCGGGATGTCCTTGATGAAGAACTCGGGGAGCCCCTCCCGGGTCACCCGGTTGACGGGGCCGACCACGGCCCCGTAGCCGTGGGTGTAGACCAGGTGCTCGTTGATCCAGAGCCGGTTGGGCAGATGGGCGTGTGAGAGCTCCCGGACCGAGAGCATGACCTGGCGGTACTCCCCGTCCAACCGGTAGCGGTCGTTGTCGGCGTCCACGAACTTGTAGTAGGTCCGGATCTCCTGGAGCTGGGCGTAGGAGTCGAGCAGGGGCCGGTGCTCCCAGAGCCGGATGTTCTTGATCGTGACGTCGTTCTTCCGGAGGGTCGCGAGGTCGAGCTCCTCGGTGGCCGGGAAGGGCCGCACCTCGATCCGGTCGAGGCCGTAGGCCCGGTTGGTGGCCTCGATGGTGCGCTCGATGAACGGGCGCTCGGCCACGATCTCGTTCGGGGCGACCCGGAAGCGCTGGATCACGGCCGGGTAGGCGGTGAGGCCGAGGAAGCTCCCGGCGAGCCAGAGGACCAGCCCGCCCAGGGCGAGGCGGAAGCCCGGGCGCCGCATCTGGACCAGACAGGCGATGGCCGCGAGGCCGGCCAGGCCGACCATGACGCTCAGCATCGGCAGGGACGCGTTCACGTCGGTGTAGCTCGCCCCGAACGCGGCGCCGCCGGGGGAGAAGAGCAGGCCGTAGCGGTCCAGCGAGTACCCCCAGGCCTTGACCAGGAGGAGGGCCGCGACGAGCCCGAGGAGATGCCCCTTCGCCCACGGCGTCGCCTCAGGCCCCCGCGGGGTGAGGGCGATCCCCCGGGAGAGGACGTAGACGGCCCCCACGGCCAGGAGCGTGAAGAGCAGGAGCGTGAAGAGGAAGCTGTAGAGGGCGGTCAGGAACGGGTAGCGGAAGAAGTAGAACCCCACATCGCGGCCGAAGAGGGGATCGGCCACCTGGAACTCCACCGGGTTCAGGAAGCGGATCAGGGCCTCCCACCCCCCGGCCGCCGGGCCCGCCACCATGAGGCCCACGACCAGGCACCCCGGGAGGAGGAGCCGGCGGTAGAGCGGCTCGATCAGCGCCCAGGGCGGGAGCTGGGGGGCCTGCCCCTCCAGCTCCCCCCAGGCGACCGGGGCGTCGGCGCCGCGGCCCCTCGGCGTGAGCCGCAGGTTGACGTAGAGCAGGAGAGCGGCCACGGCCCCGCCCACGAGGCCGAGCAGGACCTTCGTCCGGAGGATCGTCGTGAAGACCCCGGGGTAGCCGACCTCGTGGAACCAGAGCCAGTCGGCGAAGAGGGCCGTGGTCTGGCCCCCGAGGAGCCAGAGCCCCCCCACGACGAGGAGCACAAGAAAGAGCGCGTGACGTCGCATCGGGCCCTCCCAGGTCTGTCAGTCGTCGCCGAGGATCTGCTCCCGGAGCGCTCCGGTCTCGAAGAGCTCCGCCAGCCGTCGGTGCTGGATCTTCCCGCTCGAGGTCTTGGGGATGGTGTGGGGCCGGACCAGCAGCACGCGCGAAGGGCGCAGCCCCCGCTCCGCGCGCACCCGCCGCGCGATCTCCCGGATCAGCCGGGAGCGGGCCGTCCGGGCCGGGGCCTCGTCCCGGACCTCCGCGATCACGATGAGCCGCTGGGTCCCGAGCCGGTCGCTCTCCACCCCGATGGCGGCGGAGTACCGGACCGCCGGGTGCTGATCGACGATCTGCTCCACGTCCCCCGGGACCACGTTCTCCCCCCGGACCACGATGAGGTCCCGGAGCCGGCCGGTGACGAAGAGATGGCCCTCACCGTCGAGGAAGCCGAGATCCCCCGTCTGGAGCCAGCCGTCCCGCAACGCCTCCTTGGTGGCGACCGGGTCGTGGAGGTAGCCCTGCATGACCCCCGGGCCCCGTACCACGATCTCCCCCTCAACGCCGGGAGGGAGGGGCCGGCTGTCCCTGACGACCCGCACCTCCACACCGGGGAGGGGTGTCCCAGAGGAGACGTAGCGCCCGGAGGGATCGACGCGGGCCGGCTCTCCCGGCGTCGCCATGGTCACGGCCAGGGTCGCCTCGGCCAGGCCGTAGGCGGGGCAGATCACGCCCTTCAGGCCGAACTGCGTCTCGAAGGCCCGGACCGTGGAGGGCCGGACCGGCTCGCCCCCGCTCAGGGCCAAGCGGAGGCTCGAGAGGTCGAGGCCGGCCAGGTCGTGGAACTGCCTCACGCAGCCCCGGTAGCCGAAGTCGGGCGAGGCCGTGAAGGCAGCGCGGGAGGTCGTGATCGCCTCCAGCCAGGCCCGGAGGTTGCGGAGGTCGGGGGGCAGGAGGATCAGAGGGGCCCCGGCGTAGAGGCTCCCGAAGCTCGCGCCGATCAGCCCCATGTCGTGATAGAGGGGGAGCCAGCTCACCACCACCTCCTCCGCCGCGAGCCCGACCCGCGTCAGGATCGCCCGGAGATTGGCCAGGAGGTTCCGGTGGCTCAGGACCGCCCCGCGCGGGGCCTGCGTGCTCCCCGAGGTGTACTGGATCAGGGCCGTGTCGTCCTCGGAGAGATCCGGCAGGGGCGCCGGCGCGCCCCCGGCCTCCAGCTCGTCGGGGGCGAGGACGGCCTTGAGCGCGGGGCTCCCGCGCCCGGCCTCCTCCACGGTCGCGCGGAACCAGTCGATGGTGACCACGGCCCGCGCCCCGGAGCTCTGGAGGATCCGCCCCAGCGCCGCCGCCCCCAGCGTGGGGTAGAGCGGAACCGGGACCGCGCCGAGGGCCTCGGCCCCGAAGAAGGCGTCGAAGAACTCCCGGCAGGTCGGCAACAGCAGACCGACGAGATCCCCGCGTCCGACCCCCGCACGCGCGAGCCCGGCCGCGGACCGGAGGCTCCTGGCCCACGCGGCCCCGTAGGTCACGGGTTCCCCGTAGGCGGTGAACCAGACGCCCTCGGGCTCTTGGCGGGCGCGGAGGCGCAACACCTCGAGCAGGGTCGGGGCCGCGGCGAGATCCGCCATCCCGGGCATTGTACCATCCCTCCGAGGCGCGCCGTCCAGGTGCCTCGGAGGGGGGCTTCGCCCCCCTTCCGAACCTCCCCCTAAAGTTGCGCGGGCGAAGCCCGCGCTCGGAGCGGACCGTCCAATCCGCGAGCCGAGGGTCCAGCGAGCGCGCGAGCGCACACCGGTACTTGGATGGGCTCCCAGGCCCGACCGCACGGGCCGTGGCCGACCGCCCGGCGAGGGCGTACAATCGAGGGCGCGACCCTCATCCGGAGATCTCCTGACCCTGAGCGTGCCACGAGCTTTGCGCCCGTCGCGTGGGCTGGCGGCCGGATGGCTCGCCCTCCTCGGCGCCCTCCTGGTCGCCGTCCCCCTCCTCCTCCGCCTCCTCCCGGCCGGGCTCGGGACGCTCTTCCTGATCGAGTTCCTCTCGGACGGCCGCGTCCCGGCCCTCACCACCCTGACCGCGCCGCCGCACGAGGAGACGGTCCGGCTCGCGAGCGGCCCCGCCACCCTCTACCGTCCCCTGGCGCCCGGGCGCCGGCCCGGGCTCGTCCTGCTCCACGGCCTGGTGCCGGAGGGGAAGGACGACCCGCGCCTGGTCTGGGCCGCCGGCCTCCTGGCCCGCGGCGGCTTCGCCGTCCTGGTCCCGGACCTCCCGGGCCTCAGGGCCTCCCGCCTCCGGCCCGCCGACGCCGAGGTAGTGATCCGCGCGGTCGAGACCCTGGCCGCCGAGCCCGGCGTCCGCGCCGACCGCACGGCCCTCGTGGGGATCAGCGTGGGGGCCGGGCCGGCGCTCCTGGCGGCCGCCGATCCCCGCATCGCCGACCGGATCGGTCTCGTCGCCACCCTGGGCGGGTACGCCGATGCCCGCGAGCTCGTCCGTTACTTCACGACCGGCCACTACGGTTTCGGTGAGGTGCGAGGCCGCCGGGTTCTCGACCCCGAGCTGGTCCGGGCCTTCCTCCGGCTGAACCTGGATCTGATCCCCGATGAGGAGGACCGCCAAGCCCTCGGGGCACTCCTCGAGGGCCGCCCGCTCCCCCACCGCCTCGGCCCCGAGGGGCGGGCGGTCGCCGCGCTCCTGGCCAATCGTGACCCGGCCCGCGTCGATGCGCTTCTCGAGGCGCTCCCCGCGGCGATCCGGGAGCTGCTGGCCGAGCTGTCGCCGGTCTCCCGCCTCCACCGGATCCGGGCCCGCCTCCTGCTCCTCCACGGCCGGGACGATCCGGCCATCCCCTTCACCGAGAGCCTGCGGCTGGCGGCGGCAGCCGGACCCGCGCGAACGCGCCTCGTCCTCCTCTCGCTGATCGGGCACGTGGACCCGGCCGAGACGTCGTGGTGGGGGGTGACGGCAGAGCTCTTCCGGCTCTGGGGCGCGGCCTACGAGCTCTTCCGCTCCCGACCCCTCCCGCGCTCGAGCCGCGGCGACGACGAGGCCGAGGGGGGAACGGGCCGATGGGAATCGCCGGGCGCGAGCCTCAGCAGGTAACGGCACTCATCGCGGGAAAGGTCCGGGATAGCCCGACAGTCTATGAGCGCGCGGTCGCCGACCTCGCTCAGCACCACCCGGAGAAGAGGAGACAGCTGGTCGAGCACCCGGCCGTAGTACTCGGTCAGGGCCCGTCGCCGCCGAGGATCCTCCACGAGGGTCGCCTCCGCCCGGCTCAGGAAGCCTTCGACCACGAGGACGAGGAAGCCCTCGTCCTCCTCGAGGACGCTGACCTTCCCGGGGCGGAGGCACAGCTTGGCCTCGAAGAACGCGGCCGTGAGGTCGATCAGGCGCTGGCCGAGCCCCGGGCGCGCGTCCGACATGACGAGGCCTTCCGGAACCTGCCCCGCGGCCCTCGCGGCTGGCCTCCGCAGACCGGTCGCGCCTACCTGGAGATCGGCGTGCCCCCGCAATCGAAGTGTCCGAAGCCCCTCGGCTGCTGGAAAAACGCGATCTGCTGGCTCGGCTTGACGTCGTCCTGGCAGCGCACGCACCGCCGGGCGGTCTCCTCCCAGGCCTCGAGGCAGTTCCGGCAGACCCCGAACCCTCGCTCTTGCGGGGAGAGTTTCATCTCCCCCTTGGGCGCGGCCTGTCCGCACGCCTGACACGCCACCTTTCCAAACGGCCACATGCTCCCTCCCTCGGCCCCCCTTCCTGAGGTGCTGGACTGAAACAAAAAGGCCGACCCCGGTCACTGGGACCCTGGCCGGCCTATCCTGCCCCTGGTCATCCCCAAGCGGATCACCCTGGGCCCGATCAGCCGTTCCGTTCAGTGCTGACTTTATCACGGGAAACCCATCCCTGTCAAGGACTTTCCCCGACGGACCCGACGGAAGGGGCCTCACCGGAATTGCTCCTCCAGGTTTTCGCTGAGGACGAAGATGACGATGCGCTCTCCG
>JACPHL010000249.1 GCA_016188625.1 Candidatus Rokuibacteriota bacterium
CTCGTGGAGGAAGACGGAGACGAACAGCAGGAGGGCGGCCAGGAACCCGTTCGCCCAGTGGGCGACCAGCGGTAGGTCGGGCAGCACGTGGGGGAAATAGCCCACCGAGAGGCTCCAGGCCAGGAGCCCGAAGATCACGAGCCAGCTCGCGTGCACCCGGACCGGGATCCCCCAGAGCCGGAAGAGCGTCGCGACGCCGTCCATCGGGGGCCGGGCGACCTACTTCGTGAACGCGGCGAGCCGCGGGTCGGCGCCCACGAGGAGGAGGACGTCGCCCTCGTGGAAGACGAAGTCGGGCGGCGGCAGGATCTCAAGCTTCTCACCGCCGGCGCGCCTGACGGCGACCAGGCTGAGGTGCCAGCGCGAGCGGAGCTCGCTGTCGGCGAGGGTCCGCCCGATCACCCGCTCGTCCGCGGTCCAGTAGATCATCGACACGCCCTCGCTCAGCGGAACGTTGTCCAGGACATGGGTGGCCACGAGGGAGCGGGCGAGGCGCTGGCCCATTTCCGCCTCCACCGACAGGATGCGGGTGGCCCCGACCAGTTCCAGGATCCGGCGCTCGCGCTCGGTGTTCGCCCGGGCGACGATCTCCTTGATCTTGAGCTCCTTGAGGATCGCCACGGTGAGGATCTCGGCCGCGAAGTCCGCGCCGATGGCCACCACCGCGGCGTCCACCTCCTCGGCGCCGACGGCGCGGAGGGCGTCGGGCTCGACGCTGTCCACCTGCGCCGCGACCGTCACCCGGTCGCGCGCGGCCTCGACGAAGTGCATGTCGGTGTCCACCGCGATGACCTCGCCGCCGGCGTCGATCAGACCCTCCGCGACGGCGCGGCCGAAGCGCCCGAGCCCGACCACGAGGAACCGTTTCATGGCGTCAGCCGATCATGCTCTTCTCGGCGGGGTACGCCACCCGGCCGCGCGCCGCCCGCGCCGCCAGGGCGAAGCCGAGGGTCAGCGGTCCGACCCGCCCCACGAACATCGCCGCCATGATAACGGCCTTTCCCCACCCGTTCAAGGCCGGCGTCGCCCCGGCGGAGAGTCCCACGGTGCCGAACGCCGACACCGCCTCGAAGGTCAGGGCCAGCGGGTCGCCCTCCTGCGTGGCCAGCAGCGCGAGCGCCACGGTCAGGACCGTCATGAGGGCGATGCCGGCCAGGGCCAGGGCCTTGGTGACCTGCTCCTCGGGGATCGTGCGGCGGAAGGCCTCCACGCGGGGCCGCCCCCGCACGATCGCCCAGAGGGTCGCGACCACGGTCGCGGCCGTCGTGGTCTTGATCCCCCCGGTGGTCCCCCCCGGGCTGCCGCCGACGAACATGAGGATCATGAGGACGAACAGGGTGACGGGGGCGAGGGCGGCGGTCTCGACCGTGTTGAAGCCGGCCGTGCGCGCCGTGACGGAGAGGAAGCCGGCCGCGAGCGGCCGCCAGGGCCAGCCGAGCGGCGCCAGGGCCCCGCGCCATTCGAGGGCGGCCACGGCGAGGGTCCCGCCGGCCAGGAGGACGCCCGTGGTCAGGAGGACGAGCCGGGCGTGGAGGGTCAGCAGGGGGACCTGCCGTCGCCGCCAGGCCTCGCGGGGGAGGCGGCCGAGGCTCAGCAGGACGGGGAAGCCGAGCCCGCCGAAGACGATCAGGATCGCGACGACGACGTTCGTCCCCAGGTCCTCCCTGAACGGCACGAGGCCCGTGGGGAAGATCGAGAAGCCCGCGTTGCAGAACGCCGAGACGGCGTGGAAGAGGGCGGCGAAGGCGGGGTCGGCGATGCCCGGTCGGCCGCGCCAGAGAAGATAGAGGGCCGCCCAGCCCGCGGCCTCCGCGACCACCGTCATGCCGATGATCGCCTTGAGCACCCCGCGGACGTGGCCGAGCGTCTGGATGTCCATGCTCTCCTGCAGGGCCGCCGCGCGCTGGAGGCGGAGCCGGCGGCCGGCCAGGACCACGAGGCTTGCGCTCGCCGCCATCGTCCCCAGGCCCCCGAGCTGGAGGAGGGCGAGCAGGACGCCCTGTCCGAAGGAGGTGTGGAAGGTGCCCGGGTCGTAGACGATGAGCCCGGTGACCGTGACTGCGGAGGTCGCGGTGAAGAGCGCGTCGAGGAGGGAGAGGGCCTCGAGGCGGCTCACGGACAGCGGCAGCGAGAGCAAGAGCGTGCCGGCGAGGGCCCCCCCGGCGAAGCCGAGGGCCACCGTCTGGGCCGGTCGCAGCTCGAGCCGGTGGAGGATGCGGCGGACCGAGAGATTCCCGGCGACCATTCGGAGCCCCGCGACCAGGATGAAGGCGGCCGCGTACTGGTGGTAGGCGGGGTCCAGGACCTCGCGAGTCGCCGGGTCTCCGAGCTCCCGTGCCCACACCGCCACCTTGGAGGCCAGCAGGATCAGGGCGGCCAGGGTGAGCAGGAGCTCGAAGAGGCGCGTCCTGACCACCGCCCGCACCCGGGCCGCGAGCCGGATGTGGCGGACCGACTGGGCGACGAACCCGGCCGTGAGGACGCCGGCCAGCCCGACGACCACGAGGCGGGCGGCGGTCCCCCCGGGGGTGGCGTACTCCACGACCGCGATGGCGGCCAGGAGCAGCGGGGACTCGAGCCGGGACGAGAACCAGCCGCGGAGTCGGATCACCGCGCTGGCTCCCAGGGGACGTCGCGGAGGAAAACGATGGGCAGCGCCGTGGTGTCGATGCGAAACGCCCCCCTTGCTGGCGTGGAACGCTAGCAAGGGCCTGCGGCCCATGTCAAGGAATCCCGCGAGGCCGGCCGGGGCGACCCATCTTCGACCCGCCAGGCTTGCGGGGTCAAGGCGGGCGCGTCTATACTGGCCCCGGGGCTGGACGCGGGGGGCCGATCCCCCCGTGCTACGCGCGAGAGTGGCGGAACTGGTAGACGCGCTGGACTTAGGCTCCAGTGGGCGCAGGCCCTTGGGGGTTCGACTCCCCCCTCTCGCACCATCTCCCCTCATCGCCGTAGCCGTCAGCTCGCGGCCGTGCTCAGGCACCGTCCTTATCCATGCACAACGGCTCAACCAGTGTTCTATCTCGCCAGCCACCCCTGGACCCCCCCCACGAGTCTCGGTCCCACCGGCCCAAACTCCGGCCTTGACCCGATGTGAAAAAATAAGTAGCATGTTAAATAACCTCAAAAAACTTCAATTTTCCTGAATTCACCCCAAAAATCTGCTTCTGCGAAGAAGGGAGGTGAGAAATCGGATGTGTTCCATCATAGGCTTCGTCGATAAACAGCCGAGACCCTTACGCGAGGCCCTCACGATGCTGGAGCGGACCCGCCATCGGGGGCCGGACTCGGTCGGGCTCTTCCTGGACGGCGCGGTCGAGCGGGGGAAGCAGATCCCCCAGCTGACCCATCTCCCGACGGCCGGCCGGATCTGCCTCGGGCAGGCGCGGCTCGAGATCGTCGGCGGGGCGGCCGGGATGCAACCCCTGACCGGCTGCGAGGGTCGGCTCACCCTCATCCACAACGGGGAGATCTACAATCACCCGGAGCTCCGCGCCCTGCTGGATCGCCATCGGATCCGGACCGGGAGCGACAGCGAGGTCCTGCTCCACCTCATCGAGGAGTTCTACGCGGGGGACCTCGCCGAGGCCGTGAGGCGGGCCATGCCGCTCCTGGACGGCATGTACGCCCTCGCCGTCACCGACGGGGAGCGGGTGGTGCTCGCCCGCGATCCGGTGGGGAAGAAGCCCGTCTACTACATCGAGGGCTACCCCTTCTACTTCGCCTCGGAGACCAAGGCCCTCCGCGGCCTGGGCCGCGAGATCCTGCGCCTCCGCCCCGGCGACCTCCTGGTGGCGGACCGGAGCCGGGTGTCGGTCCAGGAGGGGTACCGGATCGA
>JACPHL010000259.1 GCA_016188625.1 Candidatus Rokuibacteriota bacterium
GCCCGAGACCCGCGGCTCGCAGGTGATCGTGCACGGCAAGGTGTGGGCGCCCCCCGCGCCCGCGGAGTACTACCGCCGTCGCGACGAGCTCTGGGGCGCGGTGGAGGCGGGTTACCGGCGGCTCGCGGCCGTCCGCGAGTTGGTGATCATCGAGGGGGCGGGGAGCCCGGCCGAGCCGAACCTCATGGCGCGCGACCTGACCAACATGGCGATCGCCCGCCTGGCCCGCGCCCCGGTCCTCCTGGTCGGGGACATCGACCGCGGCGGGGTCTTCGCCGCGCTGCTCGGCACCCTCGCCCTCCTCCCCGCGGGTGACCGGCGCCGGGTGAAGGGGTTCATCATCAACAAGTTCCGCGGGGACCCGGGCCTCCTGGCCCCGGCCATCAGCTTCCTTCAGACCCGGAGCCGGCGACCGGTGCTCGGTGTCGTCCCCTACCTCCAGGACCTCCGGCTCCCCGAGGAGGACTCGGTGGCCCTGGAGGGGCCGAGCCCCCGTGAGGGCCGGAGCGTGGCGGTCGTGCGCCTCCCTCACATCGCGAACTTCACCGACTTCGACCCGCTCGCCCTCGAGCCCGGGACGACCGTGCGCTACGTTCACCACCCGGACGAGCTCGCGGGGGCCGGACTGATCCTCGTCCCCGGCTCGAAGGATACCCTGGCCGATCTCCGCTGGCTCAGGGTCTCGGGTTTCGCCGAGGCGCTCGTGCGCCACGTCGAGCAGGGCGGGGCGCTGGGGGGAATCTGCGGCGGCTACCAGATGCTCGGGCTCCGCGTGGAGGACCCGGAACGGCTCGAGGGCGGAGGGGCGGAGGACGGGCTCGGCCTCCTCCCCGTGGTCACGACCCTGGCGCGCGAGAAGATCACCCGCCGCGTCCGGGCGCGGCTCGCGCATGGCGGGCCCGCCTTCGAGGCGTACGAGATCCACCTCGGGCGGACCGCGGCGCCGGACCGCCTTCCCCCGTTCGCGCTGATCGAGGAGGGAGGCGGGTGGCGTCCGGACGGGGCCGTGAGCCGGGAGGGCAGGGTCTGGGGGACGTACCTCCACGGCCTGTTCGACGCGGGCTCGGCTCGGCGGGCGATCCTGGAGCGACACCTCGGCCGGGTCCTCGGAGGGACGCCGGCGCCGGACTACCGCGAGCTGCGGGAGCAGGAGTACGACCGGCTGGCGGAGGCGCTCGGCTCGACCCTCGATCTCCCGGCCCTCTTCGCCCTGGCCGGGCTCAGCGCGGGGGGCGCATGAGGCGCGCCGCGCTCCTCTGGGCCCTCGGCCTCTCCCTCACCATCCACACGGCCGCCGTGCTGGGCCTGCGGGGGCTCGGGGTCGGTCCGCGCCCCCTCCCGCCCCTGTTCGTCGAGCTGGTGACCCCGGTGGTGGCGCAGCCGCCGGGCCGCCCCTCAGCGGCCTCGGCCCCTTCACCGCCCAGGGCGCCTGCGCCGAAGAAGCCGTCACCCGCGCCGCCGGCCCGTCCCTCGGACGTCGAGGGGGCGACCCCAAGGCTGGACGAGACGCCCGTCGAGCCAGGCTCGCCTCCGCTCGTGCGCCGACGGGCCGGATCCCCGCCCTCCCGGATGGCTGGCGGGCCGCCTGCCCCCGAGCCGCCGCTAGAGCCCGAACCGGCGTCGTCGCCCCCGGAGCCCCGGATCGCCACCTCGTTCCAGGCGGCGCCGGATCCCTCTGGGCAGCCGACCGGAGCGGGCGCACCCGCACCGCCGCCCCCCCGCGTCGTCCCGGCCGACCCTTCGCCGCCGCCCGTGTCCCCGAGACCTCTGGCGTCGCCGACTCCGCCTCCCTCGCGCCCCGCTCCCGAGGCGCGGGGAGATCGCGCGGGCGCGATCGCCACCCCGCCGGTCCCGCCGTCGGGAGCCCCCGGAAAGCCGGTCCGCACCCAGGGGAGCGGCGAGCCGGGCGTCGAGCCTCCCCCGCCCGGAGCATCGCCCGCGCCGGGCGAAGGCCCGACCGCTCCGGAACGAGGCGGCTCGCCCCGCCCCGCAGGCTCGCTCCCCTCGGTGACTCACGAAGCCGGGCGGTCCGACACGGTCGGCAACCCGCAGGGCGGGGGGGACCGAGGTCCGCTCGCGGCGCTTCCCCCCGGCCCGGCGGCGCCCGATGCGACCCCGCCCGAGTACCGCGCCTGGCTCGAGGCGTTCCGGCGCAGGATCCAGGAATCCCTCGTCTACCCCTCCGCGGCCGTCCGCCGGCGCCTGGTGGGGACGGTGAGACTGGAGATCCGCCTCCGGGAGAGCGGGGAGCTGGGCAGGGTCGTCCTCCTCCGATCCTCCGGCCATCCCGCCCTGGACGAGGCCGCGATCCGCACCGTCGAGGCCGCCGGCCCCTTCCCCTTCCCCGCCGGGCTCCCGCCCAGGGCGCTCACCATCCACCTTCCCGTCGTCTTCGAGCTCCGCTGAGAACTCGGAGGGGGGCGGAGCCCCCCTCCGAAGCCTCCCCCCAAGGCTGCGCCGGCAAAGCCGGCGCTCGAAGCGGACCATCCATCCACGAGATCCTTTGAAGGGGGCTCCACCGACCTTCCGAGCCCCGGAGTGGGAGGGGTCGGTCCCGAGCGGAACGTTAAGCGGAGCGGCGCGGGGGCCCGCCGTGAGCGAGCCGGGTGGGGAAGCCGACAGGCGGGCGAAAAGCGGAGAGGAGGGGCCCCGCCCGGCGAGCCACTGGCGGGCGCGCCGCGGAGCGTGTGGAGCGAGGGGCCGACGCCTCCCCACGGGGCCGGCGAGACTGAGCGAGCGGGGCATCCCCGGCCACGAGCTCACACGAAACCCTGAATTGCCCGTTTTCCTTGACCCCTCTCTCCGCGATGGGCTATAGTCAAGGAACTTCCCGTCGCAAGACGGAAATTTCGCCATGGCGCACGATGTTCTCGAGACGTTGAGCGAAGGGGTGAGGGTGGCCCTGGCGCGGGCGGGGCTGGCCGGCGAGGAGGTCCCGGAGATCGTCTGGGAGATCCCCCGGGAGCCGAGCCACGGCGATTACGCCACCAACGCCGCCATGCTCCTGGCCAGGCGGCAGCGCCGCTCCCCGCGCCAGGTCGCCGAGGCGATCCGCGAGCACCTGCCGGCTCTGGAGGCGATCGAGCGCGCCGAGGTGGGAGGCCCCGGGTTTCTCAACGTCTTTCTGGCCCCAGGGTGGTGCTACCGGGCCATGGCCGAGGTCCTCCAGGCCGGGGCCGGCTACGGGACGCGGCGGCTCGGGGCAGGGGAGCGCGTTCAGGTCGAGTTCGTCTCCGCCAACCCCACCGGCCCCCTGGTGGTCGTCAACGCCCGGGCGGCGGCGGTCGGCGACGCCCTGGCCCGGATCCTCGAGGCGGTCGGATACGCGGTCCAGCGCGAGTTCTATATCAACGACGCCGGCAACCAGTTCCTCGACCTCGCGCGCGCCATGGAGTGCCGCCTCCGCCAGGCCCTGGGCGAGCCGGCCGAGCTCCCCGAGGGGGCGTACCCCGGCGAGTACGTGAGCGACCTCGCCCGGGAGTACCTGGCCGAGCACGGGGGCGCGGTCCTGGGCCTCGCCGAGGCCGAGCGCCTGGACCGCCTCGGGCGGTTCGCCGTGGAGCGGATCGTGGCGGAGCAGCGCGAGGTCCTGCGCCAGTACGGGGTGGAGTACGACTGCTGGTTCAGCGAACGGGTCCTCCGGGAGGCGCACGACCCCGAGCGCGCCGTCGAGCTCCTCCGCGAGAAGGGGTACGTCTACGAGGAGGAGGGAGCGGTCTGGTTCCGCTCCACCGCCTTCGGCGACGAGAAGGACCGCGTCCTGGTCAAGTCGGACGGCGAGCTCACCTACTTCGTCCCGGATATCGCCTACCACCTCGGGAAGTTCCGGCGCGGCTTCACGAAGGTGATCGATCTCTGGGGGCCGGACCACCACGGCTACGTCCCCCGCATGCAGGCGGCGCTCCGGGCCCTCGGGTACCCGGAGGGCGCCCTCGAGGTGCTGATCGTCCAGCTCGTCCGCCTCCTCCGGGCCGGGGAGCCGGTCCGCATGTCCAAGCGGCGCGGGGAGTTCGTGACCATGGCCGAGTTGATCGAGGAGGTCGGGCGCGACGCCGCCCGCTTCACCTTCCTCACCCGGCGCCACGACAGTCCCCTCGACTTCGACCTCGAGCTGGTCACGCAGCAGTCGGCCGAGAACCCGGTCTACTACGTCCAGTACGCCTACGCCCGGATCGCCAGCATCTTCGGGTTCTTGCGGGAGCGCCGGC
>JACPHL010000255.1 GCA_016188625.1 Candidatus Rokuibacteriota bacterium
AACTCGGAGGGGGGCTCCGCCCCCCTTCCGAGCCTCCCCCCCAAAGTGGCGCGGGCCAAGCCCGCGCTCGGAGCGGACCATCCATCCGCGTGCCGAGAACCGAGAGCGTGCGAGCCGCATCGGCATTCCTTGCACAGGTCCTCTAGCCCAGGTAGCAGACCTTCCGGAGCGCCTCGATGATCCGCTCCTTGGAGGGGGTCTTGAGGCGCTCGAGGTTCCGCGCGTACGGCATGGGGGCGTTGGCGCCGGTGACCCGCTCCACGGGGGCGTCGAGGTCGTCGAAGGCGCCCTCGGTGATAAACGAGGCGATCTCCGAGCCCATCCCCGCGAAGCCGGCCCCCGACTCGGCGACCACGGCCCGGTGGGTCTTCCGGACCGAGGCCAGGATCGTCTCCTTGTCCATGGGGCGGAGGGTCCGGGGGTCCACGATCTCCACCGAGAGCCCGTCGCTCTTCTCCAACTCCTCGGCGGCCTCGAGGACCCGGTAGTACATGCCGGCGTAGGCGATCACGGTCACGTCCCGCCCTTCGCGCTTGACCTCCGCCTGCCCGAGGGGGATCGTGAAGTCGGGGTCGTCCGGCACCTCGCCCTTGATGCCGTAGAGGGTCTCGGACTCGATGAAGATGACGGGGTTGTCGTCCCGGATGGCGCTCTTGAGGAGCCCCTTGGCGTCCCGCGGCGAGGTCGGGCGCACCACCTTGAGGCCCGGGACGTGGTAGAAGTAGCTCTCCATGGACTGGGAGTGCTGGGCCGCGAGCTGGTGGGCCGGCCCGCCGGGACCCCGGACCACCAGCGGGATGGGGAACTGCCCGCCGGACATGTAGTGGATCTTGGCGGCGTGGTTGACGATCTGGTCGAGGGCCAGGATGGCGAAGTTGAAGGTCATCATCTCGACGACCGGTCGGAGCCCGACCATGGCCGCCCCGATCCCCACCCCCGTGAAGCCGGACTCGCAGATGGGGGTGTCCACCACCCGGCGCTCGCCGAACTTCTCCAGGAGCCCCTGGGTCACCTTGTAGGCCCCCCCGTAGACCCCGATCTCCTCGCCGATCAGGAAGACCCGCTCGTCCCGCTCCATCTCCTCCCGGAGGGCGTGGTTCAGGGCCTCGCGGTAGGTGATCACCGCCATAGATCACTCGGAGGGGGGCTCTGCCCCCCTTCCGAACCTCCCCCCAAAATTGCGCGGGCAAAGCCCGCGCTCGGAGCAGAACATCCATCCGTGTGCCGAGAATCCAGGTATCGGCATCATCCGTTCAGCCCTCCTCGTGGTAGACGTTCTGGAGGAGCCACTCGGCCGGCGGCTCCGGGGAGGCCTCGGCGAACTCCACCGCCTCCGCGACGGTCTGCTCAACCTCCTCCGCGAGGAGTTTCCACTCCGCCTCGTCGAGGACCTCCTCCCGGAGGAGCCGCTCGCGGAAGACGGCGATGGGGTCGCGCTTCTTCTCCTCCTCCACCTCCGCCTTCGTCCGGTAGATGGCGGCCGAAGGGTCGCGCATGGAGTGGCCGCGGAACCGGTACGTCCGGGCCTCGAGCAGGGTCGGGGTCTTCTCGCACCTCGCCCGCTCGACCGCCCGGGCCACCGCCTCCCGGACCGCCAGGACGTCCATCCCGTCGCAGGCCTCGCCCGGGATCCGGTACGACTCGGCGTGCCGGGCGATCTCGGTCTGGGCCAGGGCCCGCTCCACCGCCGTCCCCATGGCGTAGCGGTTGTTCTCGCAGATCCAGACCACGGGGAGCTTCCAGAGGGCGGAGAGGTTCAGGGCTTCGTGGAACTCCCCCTGGGGGACCGAGCCGTCTCCGAAGAAGCAGAGGATGACCCGGTCCTCCTCCCGGTACTTGATGGCGAAGCCGACCCCGGCCGCGATGGGGGGGTAGCCGCCCACGATGGCGTGCCCGCCCAGGAAGCGGTGGGCCTTGTCGAAGAGGTGCATGGAGCCGCCCTTGCCCTTGGAGACCCCGTCGCGCCGGCCGAACAGCTCGGCCATCACCCGCCGGGGCTCGACCCCCTTGGCGAGGGCGTGGCCGTGCTCCCGGTAGCCCGCGATGACGTAGTCGTCGTCCCGAAGGGTGGAGATGGCCCCGACCGCCACCGCCTCCTGGCCGATGTAGAGGTGGAGGAACCCCCCGATCTTCCCGAGGGCGTACATCTCGGCGGCCTTCTCCTCGAACCGCCGGATCAGGAGCATCTGCTGGAGGAGGTGCCGCAGGGGCTTCTCCTCCCCCGAGGCCTCGCGCGCCGCCGCCTTTGACTTCCCTGCCACGTCGCCCTCCCCTATGCCCTCACAAGTATACCCCGTCGGCCCGGTCGCGCCACGCCTTCCGGCGGCCTCACCACCGCATGAGGTTGAGGTCGTCCACGTTGATCCGCTGCCGGGCGCGGAAGATGGCCACGATGATGGCCAGCCCCACCGCCACCTCCGCGGCGGCCACGGTCATGACGAAGAAGACGATCACCTGCCCGTCCAGCTGCCCCGCCTCCCGGCCGAAGGCGACGAAGGCGAGGTTGGCGGCGTTGAGCATCAGCTCGATGGACATGAAGATGACCAGGGGGTTTCGGCGGACCAGGACCCCCACCACCCCGATGGTGAACAGGACGGCGGAGAGGGTCGTGTAGTAGCCGACCGGGACCATCAGGCCCTCCGCCGGGCCAGGACGAGGGCCCCGACCAGGGCCGCCAGGAGCAGGACCGCCGTGATCTCGAACGGCAGGAGGTAGTCGGTGAAGAGCAGCCGCCCTACCGCCGCGGCGCCGCCCGGCGGCGGCGGGGCCCCGCCCGGTGGCGGGCCGCCCCACATCAGGACGCCGACCAGGAGGAGGAAGGCGGCCCCGAGGGGGAGGGCGGCGAGGCGCTGGCGCCGGAAGGGGTCGCGCCCGGTCTCGGCCCGGCCCGGGATGAGGATCATGATGGCGAAGAGGAAGAGGACCATGATCGCCCCGGCGTAGATGATCACCTGGGCCGCGGCCAGGAACTCGGCCCGGAGCAGGAGGTAGAGGACGGCGACGCAGAAGAGGTTCACCACCAGGAACAGGGCCCCGTGGAGGGGGTTCCGCCGGACCACCAGGCCGATGGCCGAGGCGACGGCGATGAGGGCGGTGACGAAGAAGGTGACCTGCTCCACCCTTACTGACCTCGGGGCGGGGCTCCGCCCCCCGACCGAGCACCCCACCGGGCCGCTGGCCCGGCGTGGATCCCCGGGGGAGGCGGCGGCCCTGAGCGGAACGTTAAGCGGAGCGGCGCGGGTCCCCGTCGTGAGCGAGCCGGGTGGGGAAGCCGGAAGGCGGGCTCAGGACGAAGCAGGAGGGGCCCCGCCCGGCGGGCCACTGACGGGTGCGCCGCGGAGCGTGTGGAGCGAGGGGTCGGCGCCTCCCCAAGGGGCGTTCGACCACCCGAGAATGGATAGGCCCGCCGGGGGACAGCGCCCCCAAACGCCTCACTCGGACACATTGCTCACCTCTCCTGGGCCCAGAGCGCCTCGGGGACGGTCGAGCGGGGGAGCCCGTCGGCCCCCGCCGGCTCCAGGGCCAGGAGGGTCTCCTTGGTGTAGATCATCCCCTCGCGGCTCAGGGCCGAGAACTCCAGGATCCCGGTGTCCATCCGGATCGCGTCCTCCGGGCAGACCTCCACGCAGAAGCCGCAGAAGACGCACTTGCCCAGGTCGATGTCGAACCGCTCCGGGTACTTCTCGATGTCGGGGTTCGGGTGCTCCGCGGCCACGATGTAGATGCAGTGGGCCGGGCAGACCGTCTGCCACGCACCGGGGGGAGCCGTCCTCGCGCCGGACCAGGCGGTGGAGGCTCCGGTGCCGGGGCTCCAGCGGGCGCCGCTCCTCGGGGTACTGGAAGGTCACCGCCCCCTTGGCCTCCTTCCGCCCGAGCAGGTAGCGCGCCGTCCAGCGGCCGAGGTTCCCGAAGAAGTGGGCCGCGGTCACCCCGAGCCCCACCAGGACCTCGACCAGGTAGAACCGCCGCCACCAGCGGAGGGGCGGGGCGAGCGCGGCCCGGCGGAGGAGCCGCATCACGGTCGGGACGGGATCAGCCATCGCGCCTCACACCCAGAGGATGACTCCTGCGGTCAGCACCACGTTCAGGACGGACAGGGGGAGCAGCCCGAGCCAGCCCAGGCGCATCGCCTGATCGTAGCGGAACCGGGGGAGGGTCCAGCGGATCAGCATCAGGAACCAGCACATGACGGCGACCTTGACGCTGAAGGCGAGGACCTGGAGGCTGACCACCGCGAGGTGCGGGAGGGGAACCATCGCGCCCCACGGGAAGGCGAAGCCGTCGGCGGCGAGGTAGGGGACCTGCCAGCCGCCCAGGAAGAGCGCCGTGGAGATCCCGGCGATGACCACGGTCTCGACGAAGTCGGCCATCATGAACATCCCGAACTTCATCCCGCTGTACTCGACGAAGTAGCCGATGATCTCCGACTCCCCCTCGGGGAAGTCGAAGGGGATCCGCTTGGTGGCGGCGATCCCGGCGGTGAGGAAAAGGACGAAGCCGAGCGGCTGGAGGAAGAGCCCCCAGGCGGGGAGCCACCCCCAGAGGAGGTCCCCCTGCCGGCGGGCGATCTCCATGAGGTCGAGCGAGCCGTAGACCATGGTCACCCCCATGATGGAGGCGCCGATGGCGATCTCGGCCGAGATCATGAGGGCGGCGGCCCGCTGCCCGCCCAGGAGGGCGTAGTTGTTCGCCGAGGCCCACCCGGCCAGGACGACCCCGTAGACCCCCAGGGAGAGCATGGCGAAGATGTAGAGGAGGCCCACGTCGAGGCCCACGGCCTGGAGCGGGATCTCCCGGTCCCCGACCCGGAGGACGTCCCCGAAGGGGATGGTGGCGAAGGCCACCAGGGCGAAGAAGAGGGAGACGAAGGGCGCCACCTGGAAGAGGACCCGGTCCGCCCGGAGGGGCATGAAGTCCTCCTTGGTGAGCATCTTGACCGCGTCGGCGAGCGGGTGGAAGAGCCCCCAGAGCCGGAGCCCGAGGATCCGGGCCCGGTTCGCCCCCACCCGGTCCTGCATGACCGCCGACTGCTTCCGCTCCACCCAGGTCAGGAGCCCGCCGAGGTTCAGGACGAAGAGCATGAGGAAGCTGACCTTGGCGAGGGCGATCCCCAGCTCCGCCGCCACCGCACTCACTGGTCCACCTTGGGGGGGAGCGCCGCGAGCCGCCCCGGCTCGCCCAGGTCCCGGTACGAGAGGCCGGCGAAGGCGGGGACCGCGCCGGCCAGTTCGCGGAAGAGCTCCTCGGACCCCCGGGGGCGCCAGTCATGGCCGAGGGCGTGGGCCACCCGGACCAGGATCTCCCCGTCCGGGAGGCTCTGCCCGAGGGGCGAGACCGCCCGCCAGAAGCGCTGGACCCGCCCCTCGAAGTTGGCGAAGGTCCCCTCCTTCTCGGCGTAGGTCGCGCCGGGGAGGACGAGGTGGGCGAGCCGGCTCGTCCCGTTGGCGTTCGTCCCCTGGAAGA
>JACPHL010000007.1 GCA_016188625.1 Candidatus Rokuibacteriota bacterium
AGCGGCTGCCGTTCCTGGCGGGCAAGGCCCCGCGCACGGCCCGGCTCGACGCCGCCATCGCCCGGGACTGTGAGGCGGCCCCCGTGAGTCGGGTGGCCGCCCGGTGGGGCCTGGCCCCGGCCACGGTGCGCCGCCTCGACAAGCGCGCCCTCCAGGGCTGGGCTGCTGGCCGGACTCGCGAGCCCGTGCGCCCCCTGGGGGTCGACGAGATCTTCCTCGGCAAGAAGGACAAGTTCTTGACGGTGGTGAGCGACCTGGAGACCGGCGAGCCCCTCTGGATGGGGCAGGATCGGAAGCGCGAGACCCTGGACCGCTTCTTCGCCGAGGCCCTGCCGCCCCGCCGCCGCCGGGCAGTCCGCGCCGTCTGCGTGGACATGTGGAAGCCCTTCGTCCAGAGCCTCCGGGCTCATCTGCCCAATGCCCGGATCGTCTACGACAAGTTCCACGTCCTCCGCCACGCCAACGAGGCGCTGGACGAGGTCCGGCGGGCCGAGTTCTTCCGGCAGGGCGGGGAGGCCCGAGGGCTGATCCGCGGCAAGCGCTGGCTCCTGCTCCGGCGCTGGGCCGACCTGGCGCGCGACGAGCGGGTGACCCTCCGGGAGCTCTTCGCCCTCAACCGCCGGCTGGCCAAGGCCTACCTCCTGAAGGAGCAGCTGGGCCGCCTCTGGGCCTACACCTACGAGGGGGCCGCCCGGCGGTTCCTCACCACGTGGCTCCGTGCGCTCCGCTGGCAGCGCCTGCCGGCCTTCCGCAAGGTCGCGCAGCTCCTGCTCCGGCATCTGGACGGGATCCTCGCCTACTGCCACGAGAAGGTGCCGTTCGGGAAGGTCGAGGCCATCAACGGCAACATCCGCGCAATGCTCCGTCGGGGCCGGGGCTATCGAGATCACGAGTACCTGCTCCTCAAGGTCCAGCGGGCCACGGCCGAGCGGCGCCGACTGCACAGAGCCGCGTGAATACTGGGTCCCGGACACATTGTGATCAAGAGCGAAAAATCCTCTCCGGCCTCCCTCCGACGCCGGCCGGGACTTCAAAGGCATGCGGCCCGCGCCTCTAGTTACCCCGCGGCCCGGTACTCCCAGAGCGGGGCGAGGTCGAAGCGCCGGGGCTCCTCATCGAGCATGGCGCCGTAGCGGGCCCGCCCCTTGACGTGGCGGAAGTCCGAGGCCAGGTAGCGGGCGAGGTCGTCCGCCCGCGCCCACTCCATCACGGAGAAGAAGGTGGTCGGGTTCTGGTGGGTCTGGCCGAAGGCGACGGCCACGAGGTCCCACGCCCCGAGGAGGTCATCGAGGAAGGCCTTGTAGGCGACGGGGAACGCCTCCACCTGCTCGGTGACCACCCGGTACTGGCTCACCGTCACCCACTCGGCGCGGCGCTGGGGGTGGCGGTAGTCGTAGAACGTCCGGAGCTGGTGCAGGGTCGAGGGGAGGGTGGCATGGGCGGCCTCCACCCCGGCCAGGCCGGCAAGGTAGGCCTGGGGGCCGCTCCAGAGGAGCGCTTCTTCGCTCTCGAACACCCCAATCCCCAGGAACGCCTCAACCGTCAGGCGGTCCCGGAAGAGGCGCGCCTCGAGCACGCCGGGCACCCCCTTGAGCCGCTCCATCAGGCCGGTGAGCGCGGTCTGGAGCGGCTCGGCGTGGCCGGGGACGGCGTGCCAGAGCCGGAGGATGCGCACGGACATGGCTGACCCTTAGCACGCGCTCCCGCGGACTGTCAAGGCGCACCTGTCTCAGGCGAGGGTCCCGGGCATTCCTCGAAGACGACGCGGTAGAGCCCGTCCCAGAAGCGGGCCCGAGTCTCGAGGGAGGCGCGGGCCCCTTCGAGGATCCGAGCCTGGTTCGCTGGGTCGTCGGCAGAGCGGGCCAGGGCCGCCCGGAGCAGGCGGGCATGCTCGAGGTCCTGGGCGATGTGGAGGGTGAAGTAATCGAGGGCCTCCTCGGCCACTCCGGACCGTCTGAGCCCGTCCACGAGGCAAGCGAACATCACCGGGATCGCCCACTCGTGCCCCGGCCCCACCGCCCCGAGGCCGACCAGGTAGTGGCGGAGGGAGGTCAGCTCGATGTGCCGCGTGACGAAGGCCTTGGTCTCCGGGAGCGGCGCGACCGCGTCCCAGTCGCGGGGCTCGAGGCCGAGGGCGCGGAGGAACCGCCGGTAGAGGGCCGGGTGCGAACGGTGGTAGACATCGGGACGGGCGAACTCGTCCTCGAGGACCCGGTGGATCCAGTCGCGGACCGTCGCGTCCGGGACGCTGGCCAAGAGGGCCTCCAAGTAGGCCGTGAAGATCCGGACGAGCTGGTAGTGCTGGAGCCCGAAGGCCCAGAGCTGGAGCCGCCCGAGCCCGCCCTCGGCGAAGCGCACGAGGAACGGGTGGCGGAGGGCCGGATGGGCCCGAACCTCGATCTCAAGGTCAGCGAGAAAGGCCTCGGCCGTCATGGCGGGCTACCCCTCACGCCGGGTAGCGAGACCAAGGAGCTGAAAGTGTGGTTGTGCCGATGGTAACAGAGCGCCCGAGGGCCCGCAACGCCGCTGACAACTTTTGTCCGGTCCCCCGACCAAATACGCGCCAAGCTGATTTTCGACGGAATTGCCGTGGGTTGCCTGGGGTGGGCCCTACTCGGCTGGCACACTTCGGGCTTCCGGCCTGGCCGGAATGGGGTATGATTCCGGTGGATCGGCCGGGTTCAGACCGGGCATGGGAATTGCTTTGATGGCAGTTGGCGTAATCCCGATTGCCGGATCAGCGCTCAGGGGGGCTCGCCAAGGATGCGGCGTTTTCGGAGATCCGTCCTGAAAGAGGCGGGGGAAGCCGACTGACGTGCTCAAGCTCTTGGCGATCGCGCTCCGTCTGGTTGGCCTGGGGATGATGGTCCCGATCCTCCTGTTCCTCACCGTCGCGGCCGCCCAGTTCGTCGATGGCGCGCGCGACTACCCGCTGATCAGGGAGGTGATCAGCCTCACGCGACCCGTCTCCCGCTCGATCCAGCAACACGTCCCGACGAAGATCAAGGGGTACGACGCCACGCCCTGGATGGTCATCGTTTTCGCCCTCGCCGTGCGGATGGCGTGTCGCAATTACGCCGACAGGCTCTGGAGCCACGCCGAGTACCTCGCCCACAAGCGCGCCCTGAGGCGCCTGCGCGCGGCCCGTCCCGCGAACGTGGAGGCGCTCAAGCCGGTCGAGGCGAAGCTCGAGGAGTTGAAGCAGGCGCCCAGGAAGGACCGCGACGCGCTCCTCCGGCAGTTCATCGAGGCGAAGAAGCGCCTGGAGGAGGAAAGAAGGACGAGCGCCCGGACCCCTCGGGCGACCAGGCCAGCCAGGGCGCCAAACCGGGGTGACGGGGCGCGCCGCCTTGACGGGGGACGCTGGCGCGCGCTCCGGTGCCGGCTGCGGAGGAGGCGTCGCGACGGGGTCGTGGCGGGCCCCGTTGCCAGGGCGCCAGATCGAGGGGAGGTGGTACACTAGAAGATCGAGCATGACGATCCGGGCCGTCCTCTTCGACGCGGGGAACACCCTGCTCGAGCTCGACTATGCGGCGATCGCCGACCGCCTCCGCGCCGAGGGGCATCCGGTGACCCCGGCGGCGATCCGGGCGGCGGAGCACCGGGCCCGCGTTCGGCTCGACCCTCACCTGGCGGCGAACGCCTCCACCGAATCGCGCGACATCTTCCTCCTCTACACCTCCTACCTCCTGGAGGGGCTCGGGATCGCCAGCGACGGGACGGCGGAGCGGGTGTGCGCGGCCCTCCGGGAGTACAATCCGCCGATCGGGCTCTGGACCGTGCCGGCCCCCGGGGCGCGGCCGGTCCTCGAGGCCCTCGCCGGCCGCGGGCTCCGGCTGGCCGTGGTCTCCAACTCCAACGGCAGCGTGGAGGCGATCCTCCGGGAGGTCGGGCTCCTCGGCTACCTCGATGCCGTCGTGGACTCGGCCGTCGTCGGGGTGGAGAAGCCCGACCCGAGGATCTTCCGCCGCGCGACCGGGGCGCTCGGGGTCGAGCCCGAGGAGGCCGTGCACATCGGCGACCTCTACTCCGTGGACGTGCTCGGGGCGCGGGCCGCCGGCTGCCGCGCCATCCTTCTCGATCCTGCCGGGGCCTGGCCGCCGCTCGATTGCCTGACGGCGCCCGACCTCCCCGCCGCGGTCCGCCTTCTCGACACTCTCGATTAACCCCAGCCGCCGCCCCCCGGCACGACGCTTCGCCTTGATTCACCCCCGGGGGTATGGTAGAGAGATGCTTCAGGGGTCCCCTGATGCCCTGGCATCTCCGCGGCGAGTATTTCGAGAGCTGTAACTGCGAGGTCCTCTGCCCCTGCCTGCTCGGCCCGCGGGACGCCGGGGGCGCGGCCCTGGCGCGGCCCACCGAGGGGCACTGCGACGTCCCTGTGATCTTCCAGACCAAGGCCGGGGCCTTCGACGGCTTCGATCTCGGGGGGCTCAGCGCCGTCCTCACAATCTACGCCCCGGGCCCCATGGGCGAGGGGAACTGGACCGCCGGGCTCTACCGCGACCACGGTCTGGCCTGGGAGATCGCCGGGCGGAACGGCTACTACGCCTCCTTCGACTGGTCGGGTCCCTAGGAGGGAGCCTATCCGAGTCACGCCGATGCAGCTCGCGCGCTCTCGACCCGCGGCTCGCGGAGGGGTGGTCCGCTTCGAGCGCGGGCTCTGCCAGCGCCACGTTGGGGGGAGGGTCGGAAGGGGGGCGTTAGCCCCCCTCCGAGTCAGCTAGGAGGAGCCGATGTACGGACAGTTCCGCGTCATCGACGCCGACGGCCACGTCATGGAGCCGGACGCCCTTTACGACGACTACCTGGACCCGGGCTTCCGCCCCCAGCTCGCCGCGCTCCGCGAGGCCGCCCGGGCCCGCCCGATGCAGACCTTCTTCGGCCTCCTCCACACCATCCGGAGCGGCCGCCCGCTGGGCGCGGTCGAGCCGTACGAGCCGATCGTGAGGACCGCGGGGTTCCTGGAGGTGCCGAAGGGCGGCTGGGACCCCCGGACGCGCCTGGCCGACATGGACGCCGAGGGGATCGACGTGGCGGTGGTGTTTCCCACCGGCGTCTCGAGCTTCTGCGCCCTCGACGACCCCGCCTTCGAGTCGGCGATGTACGAGGCCTACGCCCGCTGGGTGGGGGAGTACTGCCTGGCCGCGCCGGACCGGCCCCGCGCGGTGGCCGTCGTGAACATGCGCGATCCGGTACAGGGCGCCCGCGAGATCCGCCGCTGGCGCCGCGAGGCCTGGTGCGTGGGGATCTACTGCTCCGGCCACATCGACGGCAAACTCCTCGATCACCCCGACCTCTTTCCCCTCTGGGACGCCGCCCAGGGCGAGGACCTCCCCATCTGCTTCCACGGCGGCACGGCCCGCCCGCCCTACGGGTGCGGGACCTTCGAGTTCGCCGAGAGCTTCTTCCTCATGCACGCGGCCACGAACCCCTTCGAGCAGATGCGCGCCCTCGGGGCGCTGATCGGGGGCGGGGTGCTCGAGCGGTTCCCGCGGCTCCGGGTGGCCTTCCTCGAGGCCGGGGTGGGGTGGGTCCCGTTCTGGCTTGATCGGTTGGACGAGCACTACGAGCGGCTGCCGGCCTACGCCCCCTTGCTGAGCCGGGCGCCGAGCGCACACGTCAGGGGTCCCCAGGTTTTCGTCTCCTGCGACCCGGACGAGTCCACCCTGCCGGTCTGCGTCGATGCGCTCGGGGCGGAGCGGATCCTCTACGCCTCCGACTACCCGCACTTCGACTCCCGCTTCCCGAACACGGCGAAGCTCATCGCCGAGCGGCCGGAGCTCTCCGAGGAGGCCAAGCGGAAGATCCTGGGGGAGAACGCCCGCCGTCTCTACCCCCGGCTGGGTGGGTAGGCCGGGTGGACTTCTCCTACACCCCGCAGGAGGAGGCCTTCCGGGCCGAGCTGCGCGCCTGGCTCGTGGCGGAGCTGCCGGCGCACCGGGCCGAGTGGCCGGCCACCGACGACGAGTTCACCCTCCACCCGGACAAGAGCTTCGACGCCTGCCTCGCCTGGCACCGGCGGCTCTGGAGGGGCGGCTGGGTCGGGATCGCCTGGCTGCGGGAGTACGGCGGGCGTGGGGCGACCCCGGTCGAGCAGATGATCTTCAACGAGGAGATGGTCCGGGCCGGCGCCCCTCCGGGGGTCAACACCATCGGGCTCATGCTGGTCGGCCCGGCGCTGCTGGAGTGGGGGACCGAGGCGCAGCGGCGGCGGTTCCTCCCCCCGATCCTCTCCGCCGCCGAGATCTGGTGCCAGGGGTTCTCCGAGCCGGGGGCCGGCTCGGACCTGGCCGCGCTCCAGACCCGGGCCGTCTCGGAGGGGGACGGCTTCCGCGTCACCGGCCAGAAGGTCTGGACCTCGAACGCCCACCGGAGCCAGTGGTGCCTCCTCCTGGCGAGGACCGACCCGGCCGCGCCCAGGCACGCCGGGATCTCGTGCCTCCTGGTGGACATGCGGTCGCCGGGGATCACCACCCGTCCCCTCGTCCAGATCACGGGCGACGCCGAGTTCAACGAGGTCTTCCTCGACGACGTCCGGGTGCCCCGGGAGCACCTGGTCGGCCCGCTCCACGGCGGCTGGAAGGTCGCCGTCTCGATCCTCATGTACGAGCGCGCCGGGATCGGCCACGTGACCGGCCTCCCCCATTACCTCCGCCTCCTGATCGACCTGGCCCGCCGGCACCCGCGCGAGGGCCGGCCCGGGGCGAGCCACCCAGCGGTCCGCCAGGCCCTGGCCCAGTGCTGGATCGAGGCCGAGGCCCTCAGGCTGACCGGCCTCCGCGCCGTCACCCGCCAGCTCCGGGGCGAGCCGCCCGGCCCTGAAGGATCGGTCCTGAAGCTCTCGTTTACGGAGACTTATCAGCGAATGGCTCAGACAGCGGCTGAAGTGCTGGGCCTCCACGGCCAGCTCTGGCGCGGGACGCCGCACGCCCCGGACGGCGGGCGCTGGGCCTTCCAGGCCCTCTTCGCCCGCCGCTTCGGGATCGCGGGGGGGACCTCGGAGATCCAGCGGAACATCATCGGGGAGCGGCTCCTCGGGCTGCCGAAGGGGTAGGATACCCTCGGAGGGGGGCTCTGCCCCCCTTCCGAAACCTCCCCCCAAGGTTTCGCGGGCAAAGCCCGCGTTCGGAGCGGTTCGGTCAGGGGTGGGCGTCGAGTCAGTCGGGGTCGGCGAACGGGCATCGGGCTGCCGAAGGGGTAGGGGGGTGGACAAGGCGCTCGGGGCGGCGATCGAGGCGGCCCGGGCCGCGGGCGAGATCGCCCTCCGCTACTACACCGGCCGGGTCGAGGTGGAGTGGAAGGCGGACCGGACCCCGGTGACGCGCGCCGACCGCGAGGCCGAGCGGGCGATCGTCGAGATCCTGGGCGCGGCCTTCCCGGACTGGGGCTTCCTCGGTGAGGAGTCCGGCGCGAGCGGGGGCCAGGGCGGGGTCCGGTGGATCGTCGATCCCATCGACGGGACCAAGAACTTCGTCCGGGGGATCCCGTTCTGGGCCACCCTGATCGCCCTCGAGGAGGAGGGGGAGATCACCCTGGGTGTCATCCACGCCCCGGCCACGGGCGATCTGCTCTACGCCCGCAGGGGGGCAGGGGCCCGCGCCAACGGCGAGCCGGTCCGGGTCTCGTCGATCGCGACCCTCGCCGAGGCCACCCTGCTCCACGCAAGCCTCGGCTACCTCCGGGGCGAGCACTGGGACGGCTTCGTCCGGCTCGTGGATGCCACCGAGCGCCAGCGCGGCTTCGGGGACTACTTCGCCTACACCTTCGTCATCCGGGGCCAGGCCGAGCTCATGCTCGAGGCCGACCTCAAGCCCTGGGACCTCGCCGCCGTCAAGATCCTCGTCGAGGAGGCCGGGGGGCGCTTCACCGACTTCGCCGGCCGCCCCACCATCTACTCGGGGACCGCGCTCGCCTCGAACGGCCTCGTCCATGACGAGGCCCTGCGTCTCATCAGGGGTCGCTGAGCGGCCCCGGGCGGTCAGGGAGGCGGCGAGCGCCAGGATCTCCTTCATGAGGCGGTCGAGCCGCCGCGGCTCGAAGGTGCCCCGCACCGCGCTCCAGAGGTCGGCGAGAAAGCGCGGGTCGTGGGCCATGGCGGAGAAGACATGGGGGACGCGCTCCGCGGCGTAGAAGGCCCGGATCTCCTCGAAGACGGCCCGGACCTCCGGGGTCGCGCTCTCGGAATCGATCATCTCCTTCTGGGCGCGGGAGAGGGCCCCGTCGGGCATCGCCCGCTTGGTCGCGCGGCCGAGCCCGATCCCCACCTCGGGGATCACCCGGGTCACCAGGCTCATCTTCGGCACGACGTCGATCCGGAACCACGCCTTCATTCCCTCCAGGAGTTGCTGGACCTCCGGGGGGAACGCCTCGGGCGACGGGATCCGCACGGTCTCCATGGATGTCCCTCCTCGTGGTGTCAGGGGTGAAGGGGCCCGGGGGCTAGAAGCCCGTCCGAGTAACGCTGATGCGGCTCGCGCTCTCGAGAGCCTCGACTCACGGATGAATGGTCCGCTTCGAGCGCCGGCTTGGCCGGCGCAACCTTTGGGGGGAGGCTCGGAGGGGGGTGGAACCCCCCTCCGAGCATTAGAGGAGGTAGGCC
>JACPHL010000256.1 GCA_016188625.1 Candidatus Rokuibacteriota bacterium
AAGCCGAAATAGAACGTAAAGACTGCACCGACCCCGACGCTCCCCGTCACGACCACTTGGGCGACAGGAAGGACCGCCGGAACGGTCATCCATAGAGCCGCAGTCACGAGCGCGTTCCTGAGCTCGAGCCTAAGCATATTCGCCCGCGATGAAGGCGGCCACGATGTCATTCAGGTTCATGTCGAGCACTTCACTATCCGTCCCGACGAGGGGATCATCGTCCACCGGGCGGTCCGCTTCCACGGGGGGGACCTCGACCCGCGCTTCTTCAACTGGCCGAGCCTCTCCATGTACCTCCTCTCGGGCCTCTACGGGCTCGCCTTCGGGGTCGGCGAGGCGCTTCAGGCGTACATCCGGGACCCGGTCCCCTTCTATCTGCTCGGGCGCATGGCCACCGCCACGTTCGGGACGGCGACCATCGCGGGCCTCTACGTCCTCGCGGCCGGGGCCTACGGGCGCTCGACCGCGCTCCTGGCCAGCCTCTTCCTCGCCGTCAACCTGCTCCACGTCCGGGAGTCCCACTTCATCACCACGGACGTCCCGCTCACCTTCCTGGTGACCCTCGCCCTGGTCTTCATCCTGCGGTACTGGCGCGCGGGCCGCCTCCGGGATGCCGTCGGGAGCGGGCTCGTGGCGGGGCTCGCGGCGTCGATGAAGTACCCCGGGGGGCTGGCGCTCCTCCCCTTCTTCGTGGCCCACCTGCTCCGGGCGGGCCCCGGCCCGGCCTCGGGGTGGCGCCGCCTCGTCGGGCGCGAGCCGGGGCTGGCGGTGGGGGCGGCGGCGGCGGGGTTCGCCCTCGGCACCCCCTACGCGGTCCTGACCCCCGGGGCCTTCTGGCGGGGGGTGATGAGCGAGGTGCGGGAGGTGGGCTCGGTGCAGTTCGGGAACGAGGGCGCCCTGCCGGGGTATCTGTTCCACCTCGTGCACTCGCTCCCCGAGGCGATGGGGCTCCCGCTGCTGGGGCTCGCCCTCGGGGGGCTCGGATGGGCGCTCTACGCTAGGGCCCCGAGGGAGCTGGTCCTCCTGGCCTTCCCGCTCCCCTACTTCCTCCTCATCGGGAGCTGGAGCGCGCGGTTCGAGCGCTACGCCCTTCCCCTCCTCCCCTTCCTGGCCCTCTGGGCCGCCCTCGCCCTGGTCGCGCTGGCCGGGCGCCTCAGGCAGGGGGGGCCGCGGCTCGCGGCCCGGTGGCGGCCCGGGCTCGGGCTGGCGCTGGCCGCCGGCCTGCTGGTCGCCCCGGAGGTAGCCCGCATCACCTACTTCCACGTCCTCCTCACCCGGGCCGACACCCGGGTCCTGGCGGGGGAGTGGATCGAGCGCCACATCCCCCCCGGGGCGCGGATCGCCATGGAGCCGTACTCCCCCGCCGTCCGGCTCGACCCGGCGATGGTGCGGGAGGCGCGGGAGCAACTGGGCGAGGGGCTGGGGGCGATGGTCCTCAGGCCTCGCATCGACCGCTTCCTGGCCGGCCCCCTCGGCGGCGAGGCGGCCGGGTACCGGATCTTCCGGCTCACCGCCTACGACCTCGATCGCCTCCTCGAGCAGGGGATCGAGGTCGTGGTCCTCTCGGGCTTCATCTATCAGCGCTACCAGCAGGCGTGCGATCGCTACCCCGCCCCGTGCCGCTTCTACGAGGAGCTGGAGCGGCGCGCCACGCCCCTGGTCGCGATCGAGCCGGGGCTCGGGGGCCGGGCCCTCTCGGTCGGGGACATCTATGCGCCCCTGACTCGGCTCTTGGAGCGGACGCATCCGGGACCGAGCATCAGGATCTACCGGCTGCCACGATCGTAGCCCTCATGGGAGCTCGAGCCGACACGCTGCTGACGGTCGCGGTCCCTGGCTCCTCGTCTACGGGACCGTCTGCGTTCCCGACCACCGACCCGTTCTCGGCCACCGCCCAGGGGGCCGAGTGGCTCAACCACGCCTGGGGGTTCGAGCTGCTCCTCTACGGGGTGTATCGGCTGGCGGGGACCACGGGCCTCATCATCACGCCGGCCCTCTTCGCGGTGGGGACGTTCGCGCTCCTCTACCGCCTCCTCCGGCGGGAAGGCCTCGGGCGGGGGTGGGCCCTGGCGCTGATCGCGCTGGGGGCCATGGCGACCCGGGGGTTCTGGTCGCCCCGGCCCCAGCTCGTGACCTACCTCTTCCTGACCCTCTTCTGGGGCCTCCTGAGGGAGGATCGGCCTGGCCGTCCTGCCCGGCTGGCCTGGCTCCCCCTCCTGACCTTCGTGTGGGTGAACCTCCACGGCGGATTCATCATCGGGCCCGCCCTCATCGGGCTCACGCTGGCCGCGGAGCTCTTCGAGCGGGCGTTCCGAACCCAGGAGACGGTCCCGGATGGCCGGCGCCTCGGACGCCTCACCGTGACCCTGGCCGGGTGCGGGCTCGCGGCGCTCGTCAACCCGTTCCATTACCACGCGCTCCTCTTCCCCTTCCAGGTCATGGGTGACCGCCTCGCCCGGGCCTTCATCACGGAGTGGGCCTCCCCGCCCTTCCAGCATCCCCAGGTCATGCTGATCGAGGGGCTCCTCCTCCTGACGCTGGTGCTCCTGCTCTGGACCCCGCGCCCGGCCCGCTGGCGCGACCTCGCCGCCCTCGTCGTCTTCGTCCACCTGACCCTCCTGGCCATCCGGAACGTCCCCCTGCTCGTCATCGTGCTGCTGCCCCTACTCGGTCGAGTCCTGGCCGACACCGCGCCCCGGTGGACGCCCGCGCTGATCGCCGCGCGGGACTGGGTCCGGCGGCGGCTCGCGATCGCCGTGGCCGCCGCCGTGGCCGTGCCCGTGGTCGCGTGGTGGAGCCTCCCCCTGGGGGGCCTCGGGGAGTTCGTGCCCGGGCTGGGGGTGGCGCCGACGTTCCCCTCGGGGGCCGTCGAGTTCCTGAAGCGCGAGCGCCCCCCGGGCCCCCTCTTCAACGACTACGGGTGGGGGGGGTATCTCATCTGGCACCTCTACCCCGACTATCGGGTGTCCATCGACGGGCGGGTCGCGGTCTACGTCCCGAGGCTCCTCGCGGAGCATGTCGAGATCCACAACCTGCATCCGCGCTGGCGCCAGACCCTCGACCGCCTCGGGTTCGGGTTGGTCTTCATCCGCGCCCGCTCCCCCCTGGCGACCGTGCTGCGGGCCGCCCCGGACTGGGAGGTCCTCTACGAGGACCGCATCGCGGTCATCCTCGGCCGGCGGGGGAGGTCATGAGGGCGGACCGGGTTCTGACGGCCCTGCTCTACGGCCTGACCCTGCTCGGGGTCTTCACCCTGGCGGTCTCCTCCCTGACGTACTTCGACTTCTGGTGGTACCTCAAGTCGGGGGAGCTGATCCTGGCCGACCGCTCGATCCCGGACACGGATCCCTTCTCGTTCACCGCCGAAGGCCGGCCCTGGATCAACCATATGTGGGGGAGCCAGGTCCTCTTCTTCGCCCTCTGGGAGGCCGGCGGGCGGATCGCCCTGATCCTCCTGAAGGGGGGCGTGGTCGCGGCGACCTTCGCCCTCGTGCTCGTGACCATGCGCCGCCGGGGGGTGCACCCCATCGTGGCCTCGGCGGTCACCCTGCTGGCGGCGTGGGCGGGGTGGGAGTTCTGGGACGTCCGCCCCCAGATCTTCACCTACCTCCTCGTGGCCCTCTTCCTCTACCTGCTGCGCGAGGGCTGGGAGGGCCGCCGGGGGAGCCTCCTCTGGCTGCCGCTCCTCATGGTCCCCTGGGCCAACCTCCACGCGGGGTTCGTCACCGGGATCGGGCTCATCGGGCTCGTCGGGCTCGGGACGGCGCTGCCCCGCCTCCTCGATCGCCGGGGGTGGCGGACGCTCGGCTCCGCGCTCGGGCTCGCGGCGCTGGCGGCCCTGGCGGGCCTCGTCAACCCCTACGGGGTGTGGGCCCTCCTCTTCCCCCTCGAGGTCGTCGGCACCAAGTCCTTCATGATCTCCACCACGGAGTGGTTCTCCCCGAACTTCCACGACCCCACCTACCGGGGGTTCGAGGTGATGCTCCTCCTGCTCTTCCCGGCCTTCGCCTGGGGGCGGGCCCGGCTCACGGCCACCGATGTGGGGCTGATCCTCGTCTTCGCCCACCTGGCCCTGGGCTCGGCGCGCCACGTCCCGCTCTTCGCGGTGGCCGCGGCGCCCGCCCTGGCCGACGCCCTCGAGGCCGCCCTCCGAGGGCTCTGGGCGCGGCGGGCCCGCGGCTGGGAGGCCCTCGGCCGCCTCCGTCCCCACCTCCCCTCGCTCTGGCCCCTCGGCGCCTCCCCCCTCACGCACCTGGCCCTGGCGGCCTTCTTCATCGCGGTCGGCCTCGTCGCGGCCTGGGGGGCCTTCCTGGAGCCCGGCGCGAACCCGTTCCACCTGGACCTCAACGAGGCGCGCTACCCCGAGCGGACCATGCGCTTCATCACGCGGGAGCGGCTGCCGGAGCCGCTCTTCAACGCCTACGCCTGGGGCGGGTACGAGCTCTGGCGCCTCTACCCCGACTACCGGGTCTTCATCGACGGGCGGACCCACGTCTACGGCCGGGAGATCCTCCGGGACTTCCTGGAGGTCGCCAACCTGGGGGCGCGCTGGGAGGCCGTGCTGGATCAATGGGGGATCCAGACGGTCCTGGCCCTCCGGGGGTCCCACCTGACCTGGGCCCTCCTGGCGGTCGGGGGGTGGCGGCCGGTCTTCGCCGAGCGCGAGGCCGTGGTCTTCGTCCGGGAGACGGAGGTCCACAGGGCACTCCTCGCGCGGCTGCCGGCGGTGGAGATCACCCCGCCGCCTCGGGAGGCGCTGGAGGCCCTCACCGCGGCCCTCGCGGCCGCCGAGGCCGGGGACGAGGCCGAGGCCCTCCGCGAGTACGAGCGGGTCCTCGCCCTCGCCCCGGACCACCCCGTCGCGCTGTTCAGCCTGGGGCTCCTCCGGGAGAGGCGGGGGGAGCCGGCCGAGGCCCGGGCCCTCTTCGAGCGGGTGGTGGAGGTCGATCCCGAGGGGACCCTGGCCCGGGAGGCCCGGGAGCGGCTGAAGGGATTCTCCTCGTCAGGCCGGGAACGACTATGATACCCTGCTGCCGGCATACCCCCGAGTCGAAGCGGAGGGCGGAGACGGCGCGCGGAGCTGCGAGGGATACGCGGGGGGTGACGCTCGTCGAGCTGATGGTGGTGGTGGCGATCCTCGCCATCATCACCGCCATCGCCATGCTCGCCCTCTGGCAGAACGTCCAGCAGAAGGCGAGGCTTGCCGCCGACCCGGGCACCGTCGCGGCGCTCCGGTCGGCCGCCGCTATCTACTACGGCAAGCACGAC
>JACPHL010000252.1 GCA_016188625.1 Candidatus Rokuibacteriota bacterium
AAGGTCGGCGCCGCGACCGAGACCGAGATGAAGGAGAAGAAGGCGCGGGTGGAGGACGCCCTCAACGCGACCCGCGCGGCCGTGGAGGAGGGGATCGTCCCCGGCGGCGGGGTCGCCCTGCTCCGGGCGGCCAAGGCCATCGAGGCCCTCAAGCTCTCGGGCGACGAGGCGACCGGGTCCATCATCGTCCGGCGGGCGCTGGAGGAGCCGATCCGGCAGATCGTGGAGAACTCCGGCCTCGAGGGGTCGGTGGTGGTGGAAAAGGTCAAGTCGGCCCAGGTGGCCAGCTACGGGTTCGACGCCGAGTCGATGGAGTACGTGGACATGATGCAGGCCGGGATCATCGACCCCACCAAGGTGGAGCGGATCGCCCTGCAGAACGCGGCCTCCATCGCCTCCCTGCTCCTGACCACCGAGGCCCTGGTGACCGACATCCCCGAGGAGGAGAAGAAGATGCCCCCGATGCCGCACGGCGGCGAGTATTAGGCGATCGGACTCGCGGGGCCTCGCGTCCCCGCGCCGGTCGGCGGCGGCCCCCTTTCGGGGCCGCCGCCTTTTTTCGGGCTCGTGTCCAGAATTCCTCTTGCGCGGGACCGGGGGCCCGGCTAGACTCTAGGGTGTTTTCAGCGCGCGCCGAGGAGGTGATACACCTGCATCCCTACGAGATCATGATGATCTTCGAGCCCCGCCTGACCGAGGAGGAGGCCGCCCAGCTCATCGGCCGCCTCCAGGACGGCTTCCGGGACCTGGGCGGGGAGGTCGCCGGGGTGGACAACTGGGGCAAGCGCCGCATGGCCTACGAGATCCGGAAGCAGCGGGAGGGCACCTACGCGGTCTTCCAGGTCAGGGGGGAGCCGGCGACCGTCAAGGAGTTCGAGCGCCAGCTCAAGCTCAACGAGTCCGTCCTCCGCTTCCTCACGGTCCGACTCGACGAGCGTCGGTCCAAGGCCTCCGCCGCGGCCGGCCCCGAGCCCGTGGCCGAGGAGGTCGGGTGATGGTGAGCCTGAACAAGGTCTTCCTCATCGGCAACCTGACCCGCGCCCCGGAGCTCCGCTACACCCCGAGCGGCACCGCGGTCTCCGACCTCCGGCTGGCCGTCAACCGGGCCTACACGACCCAGTCCGGCGAGAAGCGGCAGGAGACCTCCTTCCTCACCGTGGTGGTCTGGGGGAAGCAGGCCGAGACCTGCGGCGAGTACCTGGACAAGGGGAGCCCCGTCCTGGTGGAGGGGCGGCTCCAGACCCGGGAGTGGGAGGGCAAGGACGGCCAGCGCCGCAACGTCGTGGAGGTGGTCGCCGACCGGGTGCAGTTCCTGGGGCGCGCCAGGGGGGCCCCGGCGGAGGGGGAGCCCGTGGAGGAGCCGATCGTCGAGGAGGAAGGGGACGAGGTCCCGTTCTGATCCCAAGGGGGAGTGAGGCGTGGTGAAACCGGTCAGGCGACGGCGATTCGGTCGGCGGAAGGTTTGCAAGTTCTGCGTCGACAAGATCGACATGGTGGACTACAAGGACGTCAAGCGGCTCCGCACCTTCATCTCCGAGCGCGGGAAGGTCATCCCCCGCCGGATCTCGGGGAGCTGCGCCCGCCATCAGCGCCAGCTCACCACCGCGCTCAAGCGGGCCAGGAACGTGGCCCTGATCCCCTTCGTGGCCGAGTAGGAGCCCCCATGGCCGCCGTGAAGGTCATCCTCATGGAGGACATCGCCAAGCTCGGGCGGCGGGGAGAGGTCCGGGAGGTGGCCGCCGGCTACGCCCGCAACTACCTCCTCCCCAAGCGGCTCGCCGTGCCCGCCACCGCCGCCAACCTCCGGGACATCGATCGGCTCAAGCGCCAGCGGGAGCAGGACGAGGTCCGGCAGGCGACCCAGGCCCGGGCCCTCGCCGCGCGCATCGAGGCCCTCGCCCTCACCGTGCCCATGCAGGCCTCGGAGGAAGGGCGCCTCTACGGGTCCGTCGCCGCCCACGACGTGATCGAGTTCCTCGTGCAGCACGAGATCAGCGTCGAGAGGCGGCGGGTCGGCCTGGAGGAGCCGATCAAGGCGCTGGGCGAGTACACGGTCCCGATCCGCCTCTCAGGGGAGATCACCGCGTCGCTGAAGGTCACCGTGGTTCGGGGGTAGCGTCGTGGCGGACCTCCCGCCCTCGAGGATCCCCCCCCACAGCCTCGAGGCGGAGCGCGCGGTCCTGGGGGCGATCCTCCTGGAGCAGGAGGCCCTCCCCCGGGCGGTGGAGCTCCTGACCTCCGGCGAGTTCTACAAGGAGGGGCATCGCAAGATCTACCAGGCGATGCTCGCCCTCTTCGAGCGCAACGAGCCGGTGGACCTCCTGACCGTCCAGGAGCAGCTCCGCCGTCAGGGGGCCCTGGAGGAGGTGGGCGGGGCGACCACCCTGGCCACCCTGGTCGAGGAGGCCACCACCGCCGCCCACTTCGCCGCCTACGCCAAGATCGTCCAGGAGAAGGCCCTCCTCCGCGAGCTCATCCGGATCGCCACGGAGATCGTCCAGCAGGGCTACGAGGCCGGGGACGACGTCCGGGTCCTCCTCGACCAGGCCGAGCGGATGATCTTCCAGATCTCGGAGCGGCGGATGCAGCAGGTCGCCATCCCCCTCCGCGCCATCCTCAAGGAGACCTTCGAGTACATCGAGACCCTCTACGAGCGGAAGGAGGGGATCACCGGGCTCCCCACCGGCTTCGACGACCTGGACCGGCTGACCTCCGGGCTCCAGCCCTCGGAGTTCGCGATCATCGCCGGCCGTCCCTCCATGGGGAAGACGTCCTTCGCGCTGAACATCGCCCAGCACGTAGGGATCAAGATCGAGAAGCCCGTCCTGCTCCTCTCCCTGGAGATGTCCAAGCAGCAGCTCGTCCAGCGCCTCCTCTGCTCGGAGGCGCGGGTGGACTCCCACCGCGTCCGGACCGGCTTCCTCGACGACAAGGACTGGTCGCGGCTGACCCACGCGGCCGGCCGCCTCCACGACGCGGCCATCTTCATCGACGACACCCCCAACCTGTCGGTCCTGGAGGCCCGGGCCAAGGCCCGGCGCGTCCGGGCCGAGCACGGGCTCGAGCTGATCATCATCGACTACCTCCAGCTCATGCGCGGGCGAGCCGCCGCGGAGAGCCGGCAGCAGGAGATCGCCGAGATCTCCCGCTCCCTGAAGGCCCTGGCCAAGGAGCTGCGCATCCCCGTCGTCGCCCTCTCCCAGCTCTCCCGCGCCGTGGAGGCGCGCGCGGTCCAGGACTTCCGCCCGCGGCTCTCGGACCTCCGCGAGTCGGGGGCGCTCGAGCAGGATGCCGACCTGATCGTCTTCCTCTACCGCCCGGGGCGGTACGGGATCCAGACCGAGGAGGGGGAGAACTACGCCGAGGTGATCGTCGAGAAGCAGCGGAACGGGCCCACGGGGACGGTGCCGGTGGTCTTCATCCCCGAGTACGCGAGCTTCGAAAAGTACGCCGGCCCCCACCGCCAGCCGTTCTGAGGCGCCCCGGCCATGACCAGGGTCGTCATCGTCGGCGCCGGCAAGGGCGGGCGCGCCCTTCTCGAGATGTTCATGGGCGACGCCACCGTGTCGATCCTCGGCGTGGCCGACGTGAACCCCTGGGCCCCGGGAATCGAGTTGGCCCGCCGCCTGAACATCACCGTCACCACCGATTTCCGCCAGCTCGTCACCGATCCGAACGCGGACCTGATCATCGACGTCACCGGCAACCCGGAGGTCCACCGGACGATCCAGCGCCTGAAGCCGCCGACGGCGGAGGTGATGGGCGGCGTGAGCGCCAAGTTCATGTGGGACCTCCTGGAGGAACGCAAGCGCACGGAGGAGCTGGAGGATCGTTATGCGCTCATGCTCCGGGAGCTCCAGACCCAGGCCGAGGGCGAACTGATCGTCGGCCAGAACCCGAAGATGCGCGAGGTGGCCGAACTCGTCGCGCGGGTCGCTCCGACGCCGACCACGGTGCTGCTTCGGGGCGAGTCGGGGACCGGCAAGGAGCTGGTCGCCCGCGCCATCCACAAGCACTCGCACCTTCGGGACAAGCCGCTGATCACCGTCAACTGCACGGCGCTCACGCCGGCCCTCATGGAGTCCGAGCTCTTCGGCCACAAGCGGGGCGCCTTCATCGGGGCGGCCACCGACAAAGTGGGGCTCTTCGAGAAGGCCGACGGGGGCACGGTCTTCCTCGACGAGGTCGGCGACATG
>JACPHL010000253.1 GCA_016188625.1 Candidatus Rokuibacteriota bacterium
CGTTAAGCGGAACGGCGCGGGTCCCCGCCATGAGCGAGCCGGGTGGGGAAGCCGGCTCGAGGGCTCAGAACGAAGAAGGAGGGGCCCCGCCCGGGGAGCCATAGGCGGGTGCGCCCTGTGGTAGACTTTCTCCGTGCCCGCCACCCTGTTCCCCGTCGCCGGAGCGATCGCGACCCGCACCCTCGAGTCCGCCGGCTCCCGGAGTTGAGGATGGTCAGCCACGCGACGACCCTGAAGGTCCGATGGGGGCATACCGACCCTGCGGGGATCGCCTTCTACCCCCGGATCTTCGAGTGGTTCGACACGGGGTCGGACGAGCTGTTCCGCGCCCTCGGCCTCGGGTGGCGCGAGCTCTTCCCGGACCAGCGGATCGCCGGGCTCCCGATCGTGGAGGCGGGCTGCCGCTTCCAGGCGCCGGTGCGGTTCGGCGACGAGGTCACGATCGTCTCCACCATCACGCGGGTCCAGGCCAAGACCTTCCGGGTGGAGCATGAGCTGAGCGTGGGGGAGACCCGGTGCGCCACCGGGTACGAGGTCCGGGCCTGGGTCGAGCACGACGGCAACCGCTTCAGGGCCCGGGCGATCCCGGCCGCCGTGGCCCGCCGGCTCCGCGGGGAGGCGTGAGGGGCGGCCATGGGGGAGATCGCGCGCGTCTACCTGTCGTGCCACACGCCGCGGCTCTGCAACCACGAGGCCGCGTTCGGCGGGAAGCTCGCCCACCCGGACTTCCAGCCGCTGCGCGAGGGGCTGATCGCCCAGGGGCGGGACGTCGCCCAGGCCGGGCTCGACGTCGTCGTCCTCAACTCCTGCCACCTGATCTCCACGTTCCCCACGGTCGCGGACGGCACGCCGCGGCACCGCGGCATCCTGACCGCGCAGGAGGCCCCCGAGCTGATCCGCGGCGTCGAGTACGACTTCCCCGGCGACTACGAGCTGGCCTCGGCGATCATCGAGCGGGCCCGGGCCGCCGGGCACCTGACGACCCTGGCCAACGACCCCCACTACCCGCTCGACTACGGCACGGTCATGCCGATGGTCTGCTACCTCGACCGCGCCCAGCGCATCCCGGTCGTCCCGATCTCGGTCTGTCTGATGAGCGACCTCGAGGAGTGCTTCCGGTGGGGGGAGCAGATCGCCGCGGCGGTCCGGGAGCTCGACCGCCGGGCCGCCTTCGTCGCCAGCGGGGCCGTCTCCCACAAGCTCGTCCGCGCCCCGGAGCGCTGGCCGGCCCCGGAGGACCAGGAGCTGGACCACCGCTTCGCCCGGCTCCTGGCCGACGGCGAGTACGCCAAGCTCCGGGCCTGGCTCCCGGAGTTCGCCGAGGCGGCCGAGGCGGAGACGGGGGGGCGGCACCTGGCGATGATGCTCGGGGTGATCATGGGGAGCGGCGGGCGGTTCTCGGCGACGATCCACGCCTACGGCCCCTCCTCGGGGAGCGGCAACTACGTCATCACCCTGGCCCGGGCAGCCTGAGCGGATGAGCGCCCCGTTCCCGGAGACCGCGCGGCTGACCGAGCGGGTCCGCCGGGTGCTCGGCCTCAACCCGGGGCTCATGACCGGGCCCGGGACCAACACCTACCTGGTCGGGGGCCGCCGGCCGCTCCTCATCGACACCGGGGCAGGGGTGGCGGAGTACGCCCCGCTGCTCCGGGGCTTCATCCTGGCCGAGCGCCTCCGCGAGGTCCGGCGGGTCCTCCTCACCCACCGGCATCGCGACCACATGGGCGGGGTCGCGGACCTCCGCCGGCTCTACCCCCGGGTCCCGATCGCGAAGCTGATCCGGAACGACCCGGACCTCCCGGTCCCGATGGAGCCGCTCGAGGACGGCGCGGTGATCGGGGGCGAGGGGGTCACCCTGCGCGCCGTCCACACCCCCGGCCACGCCTCGGACCACCTCTGCTACTACCTCGAGGAGGAGCAGGCCCTCTTCACCGGCGACCTGATCCTGGGCGGGACGACCACGGTCATCCCCCCGGACGACGGCGACCTCGGGGAGTACCTGGCCTCCCTCCGTCGGCTCCTCGACCTGCCGATCCGCCGGATCTACCCGGGGCACGGCCCGGTCATCGAGCCGGCGCGGCCGACCATCGAGGGCTACATCGCCCACCGCCTCGAGCGCGAGCGCCAGATCCTCGGGGCCCTGGGCGCCGGGGCGGAGACGATCCCCGAGATCGTGGCCCGGGTCTACCGGGACGTGGACCCGCAGCTCCACCCCGTGGCCCGGCTCTCCGTCCAGTCGCACCTCATCAAGCTCGAGCGCGAGGGGCGCGTCCGGCGGATCGAGGGCGCGGACCCCGCCCGCTACCGGACCGCCTAGCGACTCGGAGGGGGGCGTTGCCCCCCTTCCGAAACCTCCCCCCAAAAGCTCACCGAATCTCCCGCGCTCCGTCTGTATCTCGGGTCTGACGGGACATGGGCCCGTCGGGCCAGCCTCCCTGACACCGCCCCCACCTGATCTCCTTGTGCCATCGATCCTTTCCTCCCATGAGGCGCCCTGCCGGGGGCATGGCACCGGGCTTGCTCTCTCCCATGGGCACACGCGGTGGGAGGTGGCGGATGCGGGGCCAGCGTGGGGTCACGGTCGTCGAGCTGGTCATCGTGCTCATCATCCTCGCGATCGTCTTCGGGCTGGCGTGGCCGCTGGCCGGGGCGCTGCTGGCCGACACGGCGATCAAGGGGGCGGCCGAGCAGGTGGCCTCGGCCATCCGCCTGACCCGCCAACACGCGATCACGCAGGCCGTCCCCCACGCGATCCAGTTCGAGGACGGCGGGCGGAGCTACCGGATCGTAAGGGACCTGCCGGGCGAGGCCGAGACGGTCGAGGGGCCGGTGACGCTCGCCCACGGCGCCGTCGCCACCGGACGGCCCAGGCTCCGCTTCTCGCCCCTGGGCGCCGCGATCCCGGCGGGGACGGTGACGGTGGAGGTGGGGGAGCAGCGGCTCGCGGTGGTGGTGAACTTCCCCGGTCGGGTGCGGATCGGGGCGCCGCCGCGGGGGCGCTAGCCGCGGAAGCGGTCCAGACGGCCGAGGGGCCGAGGAGGTGCGATGATGGCGCGACGGGAAGTCGGGGCGGCGTGGCAGAAGCAAGGGAAGCAGGGCCCGTTCCTGGCGCTTGAGTTCGATGCCGGGAGCGTGATGGCTGACGCGGTCGCGGCGGTCGGGCGAGGGGAGGAGACGCTCACCTACTTCGCCTTCCCGAACCAGAAGAAGGAGGGGGGCAAGGACGGCCAGCCGGACCACCGTCTGGTCCGGCCCCAGCGGCAGGGCGATCCGGAGTGATCCCCACCCTCGGCGCGCGGATGGCCGGGTCCGCTCCGAGCGCCGGCTCCGCCGGCGCCGCACCCTATGGGGGAGGCTCGGAGGGGGGTGGAACCCCCCTTCGAATTGATTAGCGGGGCTTCTGGCAGGCGGCGACGAAGCTGTCGAAGAGGCGGCGGGCGGGCGGGTCGTGGCCGACCAGCTCCTCGGGGTGCCACTGGACCCCGAGGAGGAAGGCCGAGGGGGCAGGGTCGGTCGCCTCCACCCCCTCGATGACCCCGTCCGGGGCGTAGGCCACCGGGAAGAGCGAGGGCGCCAGCGCCTTGATGGCCTGGTGGTGGAGGCTGTTGACCAGGAGCTGCTCGGCCCCCACGATGTCGGCGAGGAAGCTCCCGGGCAGGACGGTCACCGGATGGGTCGGCTCGTGGCGGGGGGTCGTCCCGGCCTGGTTGTGGGGGAACGCGCCGGGGCGGTCGCGGGCGAGGTCCTGGTAGAGGCTCCCCCCGAGCTTGACGTTGAGGACCTGGACGCCCCGGCAGATGGCCAGGATCGGCAGCCGGTCGGCGAGCGCCCGGTCGAGGAGCGGAAACTCCGTGGCGTCCCGCTCCGGGACCACCTGGACCAGGTCGGGGTAGAGGAGCGCCTCGCCATAGCGCTCCGGCGCCACGTCCTCGCCGCCGGTGAGGAGGAGGCCGTCCAGGAGCTCGTAGAGCCCGCGGAGGGTTTCCGGCTCGTGGCCCGGAGGGATCACGATCGGGACGCCGCCGGCCGCCTCGATCGCGCGGAGGTAAGGCTCGTTCACGAAGACCCGGCGGACCCCGCTCCGCTCGAGCCTCACCGACGCGGTCACCCCGATTCGCGGCCTCACGCCCCCACCCTATCACCGGCCCCCGGGCCCGTCAACGACGGAGGCGAGGAGCGTGCCGACGTTGCTGGCTCGCCGGCCGG
>JACPHL010000250.1 GCA_016188625.1 Candidatus Rokuibacteriota bacterium
CTCCGGGCACCTCGCGCGGCTCCGCTGCGGGCCCGCACATCGGGGACGGCGGTCCCGCTCCCTCACCCCGGGCTCGGGCCGCTCCGCCGCGCTGAGTCCGCCTGCGACTCGGCCGGAATGTCGCCCTCGAGGGCCACCCGCCCGGCCTGGGCGACGCCTTTGAAGGCTCTCGGCTCGCGGATGGATGGTCCGCTCCGAGCGCGGGCGACCGGCTCCCCCGAGGGAGGCGTCGGCCCCGAGCGGAACGTTTAAGCGGAGCGGCGCGGGTCCCCGTCGTGAGCGAGCCGGGTGGGGAAGCCGGAAGGCGGGCTCGGAACGAAGGAGGAGGGGCCCCGACCGGCGAGCCACAGACGGGTGCGCCGCGGAGCGTGTGGAGCGAGGGGTCGGCGCCTCCCGCGGGGGCTCGGAGGGGGGCTTGACCCCCCTCCGAGGTTTTAGTCGCGGAGGAGGTGGCGGGCGATGATGAGGCGCTGGATCTCGGAGGTCCCCTCGTAGATCCTGCCGGCCCGGGCCTCCCGGTAGAGCCGCTCGATGGGGTGGCCCCGGAGGACCCCGGTCCCCCCGTGGATCTGCACGGCCTGGTCCACGACGCGGTGGGCCATCTCGGTGGCGTAGAGCTTGGCCATCGACGACTCCAGCGTCACCCGCTCAGCCCCCGAGTCCTTCAGCCGGGCCGCGGAGTAGACCAAAAGACGCGCGGCCCGGATCTCCGTGGCCATGTCCGCGAGCTTCATCTGGATCGCCTGGAAGCGGGCGATCGGCTCCCCGAACTGGACCCGCGACCTGGCGTGGGCGACCGAGAGGTCGAACGCCGCCTGGGCCAGCCCCACCGCCTGGGCCCCCACGGAGGCGCGGAAGACGTCCAGCGTCCCCATGGCGATCCGCCACCCCTCGTTGAGCGGGCCCAGGAGGCTCGAGGCCGGGAGGCGGCAGTCGAAGGCCAGCTCGCCGATGACGTGGGGCGCCAGGGTGTGCATCGGCCGGCCGCTCAGGCCGGGCGTCCCCTTCTCGACGAGGAAGGCGGAGATCCCCCTGGTCCCGCGCTCGGGCTCGGTCCTGGCGAAGACGACGTAGACGTCGGCCACGGGCGCGTTGGAGATGAAGCGCTTCTCCCCGCGGAGGCGCCAGCCGTCGCCCTCCCGCGTCGCCGCGGTCGTGAGGCCGGCGGCATCGGAGCCGGCCTCCGGCTCGGTGAGGGCGAAGGCCGGGACCTGCTCGCCGCGGGCGATCGGCGGGAGGTAGCGCGCCTTCTGGGCCTCGCTCCCCGCCAGGAGGATCGGATAGCTCCCGAGCCCCTGGATGGCGAACAGCTCCTCTGCGGGCGGGCAGCAGCGGGCCAGCTCCTCGCGGCCGAGGCAGAGGGTCATGGCGCGGAACGGCCCCTCGAGGCTCCCGCCGTAGCGGCTCGGCACCAGGAGGGGGAAGACGCCCTCCTTTCCGAGAGCACGCACCAGGTCCCAGTTCATCTCGTCCCGCTCCCCCCATGCCTCGGCGAGGGGGCAGAGGACCCGGGCGGCCGTGCGCGCGACGAACGCCCGGAGCTCCTGCTCGGCCGGGGTCAGCGTGAGGGTCATGGCCTCCCCTGGCTCGGGGGGTCGAGGTAGCGGGTGAAGGTCGGCCGGCCGCCGTCCACGGTGAGGAGGGCGAGCGGGCGCACCACCGTCCCGTCTTCCCGGAGCCGGACGACCCCGCCGTAGACCGACGGGTGGGGCGAGCCGTCGAGCAGCGCGCGCCTGAGCCGGTCGCCCCTCGCCGGACCCTCGAGGGGCTGCGGGAGCCGGGAGAGGACGCTCGCCAGGAGGTGGACGGCCTCGTAGGCGTTGGCCGCATAGCGCTCCGGGTCGGCGCCGTATTTGGCCCGATAGGCGGAGGCGAAGCGGGCCGGCCAGGGGCGCGCGTCGGCGGAAGGGTCGCCCTTGCCGGGCTGCGAGCCGTCCCCGCCTGGTTCCGGGTCGTCCTCGCTCGGCGCGGGCGCCGCGAAGCGCTCGGCGAGGATCTCCATCCCCTCGGCCGTTGAGCCGGCCACGAGCAGCGCCTCGGGCGCGCCGTCGAGCGCGAGGAGCCGTCGGGCGTAGCCGAGCGCCCTGAGCCGGGCGACGACGACCCCCAGCTCCGGGCCGCGGAAGCCCAGGACGATCCCCTCCGGCGCCGACCGCAACACCTGCCTCAGCCTGGCCTCGAGGTCAGGCGAATCCATCAGAAGGCTCGCCTCCGCGACGAGGCTCCCGCCCCGCTGGCGCCAGGCCTCGCGCAGGCGCTCCCGGATCTCCCGGCCGGCCTCCCCGCCCGATGCCAGGACGGCGAGCCGCGTCACCCCGCGCTCCCGGGCCCATGCCGTCGCGCTCTCGATCAAGAGGCTCGGGCTCGGGCGGGTGTGGACGAGGAGCGTGCTCGCCCCGAGGAGCTCGGGGGTGACCACGCCGCCATGGACGACGAGGATCCGGTCGCGGATCGCCTGGGGGAGCACGGCCAGGGTGGGTGTCGCCGAGGCGGTGAAGACCGCGAGCGCCCGTTCGCTCACCACGAGCTTGCGGAAGGCGGCGGCCACCTCGTCCGGCTGACTGGGGTGGCCGTCCTCGACGACGAGCTTGAGGCGGGGCCCGGCGAGGGCGTCGATCTCTTTCACAGCCAGCTCCATCCCCTGCCGCATCGCCTTCCCGAACCAAGCCGCGTTCCCGCTCAGGGGCAGGAGCGCGCCGATCGTGTAGGTGGCCCGAGGCGGCTCGCGGGGCTCGGAGGAGGGCGAGGGGGGCGCGGCCTCTTTCGAGGGGGCGGGCGTGTGGTCGGCGCCGCGGGTCGGGGAGGGGAGGAGCCCGGCGAGGGGGAGGAGCAGCGCGAGGGCGAGCCGGTCCACGGCGAGGGGATTGTAGGCATGGCCGTCCGGGAGTGTCAAGACGCGCTCCCGGGCCCGCGCTGAGGCCGGATCGCCGGCCGAACTGGGTGCGAGCCTGGCGCGCGCCGGCTCCCGTGTGGTATAAGGGGAGAAGACGGAGCGCGAACGCCGAAGGATCCAGGGTCTACCGAAGAGGAGGGAGCATGGGGCGACGGTCCTACAGCGGGGAGAAGCGGCGGAAGGAGCTGGGCCGCAAGGCCAAGCAGGAGGCCAAGCGCCAGAAGCGGCTTGCGCGGAAGCAGGCCGAGCCCGAGGGCTCCCCGGAGGGGCCCGAGCCCTCCGCCCCACCCGAGCCTTCTCAGTCGTCCTGAGACGCTCTCGCAGACCCGGAATCGCCGCCCCCGCCGATCGACTCGTGGCCCGGTACCAGATCCTCTACTGGAAGGAGATCCCGTCGCTCGTCGAGGCCACCGACGGCCGGGAGACCGTCCAGGTTCCCCTGAGCGAGCGCTTCCAGGAGCTGATCGACGCGGTGGCGATGCTCGAGGGGATCTTCGGGGCCGAGGAGTACCTCGAGCAGTGGCACAAGGGCCCGGTCCACTCCCGCGACGGGGTCCCGGAGGACGTGGCCGAGCGCATCGCGGCCGAGCTGGAGGCCGCCTTCAACGATCTCCGGGCCCGCCACCTCCACCGGCTCGACTAGGTGCCTCGGAGGGGGGCTCTGCCCCCCTTCCGAACCTCCCCCCAAAGTTGCGCGGGCCAAGCCCGCGCCCGGAGCGGACCATCCATCCGCGCGCTGAGGTCAGAGCGCGCGAGCCGCACAGCGTGACTCGGACGGGCTCCTGGCCGTGGCGGTCAGGGACGGCTGAGGCGCGGACGGCTCAGGCGTCCCGGAAGAGCGGGCGGAGGAGATCCGGCCGGTCCGTGATCAGCCCTCTTACCCCCCAGCCCGCGAGCCGCCGCGCCAGGAGCGGCTCGTTCACCACCCAGACGTAGACCTCCAGCCCGGCCTTCCTGACCAGCTCCACCTCTCGCTCGGTAGTCAGCTCGGCCCGGAGGCAGACGGCGTCGAGTATCCCGGGCGGCGCGAGCGCGGTTGGGTCGAGGAGCCGGCCGGTCACGAGCGCTCCGACCCGGACGTCCCGGTCCAGCCCCTTCAACTTCTTCAGGGCGGGGTGGTCGAAGGAGACGACCAGGCTCCGGTCCAGGACGTCGTAGATCTGAAGGAACGTCAGGACCCGCTCCTCGATCCCCGGATAGAAGTCGGAGCCGCCCTTCAGCTCGACCGTGAAGCCCACACGGTCCCGGAAGCGCTCGAGGAGCTCGGTGAGGGTCTGGATCCGCTGCCCGCGGAAGGCCTCCCCGAACCACGCCCCCGCGTCCAGGCGCTTCAACTGCTGGAGGGTCCGCTCGTGGACGGGCCCGCTGCCGTCGGTCGTCCGCTCCAGGGTGGCGTCGTGGATGACCACGGCCTGGCCGTCAGCCGAGAGGCGCACATCCAGCTCCAGGGCGTCGGCCCCGGCCTCGACCGCCTTCTCGTAGGCGGCGATGGTGTGCTCGGGGGCCAGGGCCGAGGCCCCGCGGTGGGCCACGACGAGCGGGTGCCGGGGCTCGGCGGTTGTCATCGGAGGGCGCTCATGCCATAGTGGGGGCGTGTTCCCGCCCTGGGTCCTGGAGCTCTGTCGGCCGGCGATCTGGCTCCTGGCCCGCCTCTACTTCGGCGTCCGGTTCCGCGGCGTGGAGCACCTCCCGCGCCGCGGCGCCGTCCTGCTCGTCCCGAATCACATCTCCTACGCCGACCCGGTCCTGGCGAGCATCCCGATCCGCCGGCCGATCCGCTACATGGCCTGGGCGGCCCTCTTCCGGGGCCGGTGGCTCGGCCGCCTCATCCGCTGGGCGGGAGCGTTCCCGGTCAGGACCGAGGAGATGGATCGGCGCGCGCCCCGCGAGGCTCTCCGCCTGCTCCGGGAGGGGCAGGCCGTCCTCATCTTCCCGGAGGGGGGGCGCTCGAAGGACGGCCGCCTTCAGCCGTTCAAGCCCGGCGCCTTCCGGCTCGCCCTGGCGGCTGGCGCGCCGGTGGTGCCGGTCACCATCACCGGCGCCTTCGAGGCCTGGCCGATGACCCGCCGCTTCCCGCGGCCGGGCCGGGTGACGGTCACCTACCACCGGCCCCTCACGGCCGCCGACCTCCCCCCGGGGAGCGACCCGAAGATCTGGCCCGCCCTGATGGCCGAGGCGGCCCGGCGCGCCGTGGCGGGCGCCCTCCCCCCGGCCTTCCAGCCCGACGACCTCACCCCTTGAGCTTGCCCCGGAGGCCCAGCAGGTCCACGGTGCTCTGACCGGCCTCGAGGCCGCGGCGGATCTTCTCTTCCCTCTCGCGGATCGCCCGGGCGCGCTCGAGGAGCGCCTTCGCCTCCTCGGCCGGGATCACCACAACCCCGTCGTCGTCGCCGGCGACGAGGTCACCGGGGCGTACCGGGATGCCGCCGCACTGGATCGGGACGCCGAGCGCGCCGAGGGTCTCCTTCACCGGGCCGCGGGGAGCCACGGCC
>JACPHL010000008.1:0-22061 GCA_016188625.1 Candidatus Rokuibacteriota bacterium
GGGCCCCGAAGTGGTCCGGCTTGATCCCGAGGGCGGTGAGGAGGGCCTTCTCGGCCGCCTCCGGGAGCCCCCTGGCCACGAAGGCCACCCCCAGCGTCGTCCAGAGGTCGGGGTCCTTCCCGTCCCTCTGGAGGGCCGTCTCGAGGGTCGCGATGACCGCGTCCAGGGGGTGAGCGCCCGGGTCGAGCTGGGGCCCGGAATGGAACCCCGCGGTCAGGAGGAGGACGCTCAACAGGAGGACGACTCGCCCGAAGGCGGGCCGCGCAGTCGGGGCGGACGAGACGCCGTGGGTGGGACGACCCATGAGGGTCGCTTCAGCTACTGCCGGACTCCCCGGGGAGATGAGTGCGAGGCGGCGTCGTGCCCGTGGCCATGGGCCGGGCCGTCATGGAGGTGATGGAGGACATGGCGCCAGAGGTCATCCTTCTGGGCCGACTCCGGGGTCACGATCGCCTCTTCGCCCCCGGTCCCGAGCTTGAAGTGGGTCAGCCGAGCCCCCATGTCGTAGCTGAACTGCTGCGGGTTCTCGGACATCTTGTCCCAGAACTCCCGGTCCTGGGGGGTCCAGTCGCAGCACGCCGAGGCCGGAGTAGCCCCCAGGCTGGCAAGGGCGAGCAGCCCAGCGATCACAAGCCCGATCCTCACGAGCCTCCCCATTGCCACCTCTCTTTCTGAGCCGATCGAGCGAGAAGACAGGGCCAAATGCATTATGTTCTGGCCGCGGAGGGCGTGTCAAGGTCTAAAGTGCCGAGGGGGATCTGTGGTCCATCCCACAGCGCCGCCGGGCGGGCCCCGCCCCGCCGCCGACCGGGATCGGATGCCTTGACCCGCGCGGCGCCTGTTCGATAGGATGGCGGGTGGTCCTGCACCTACTGGTCCGGGATTCGCCTGAGTCGAGGAGGAGATGGCCGAGCCCTCCCGCTGTCTAGCCCGGGGAGAACGCGGCGCCCCCTGCCCCCATCCGGCGGTGGAGGGGGGGCTCTGCCCGCTCCACGCCCGGGCGGCCGCGGACCCGCCTCCGCCTTCGGGGAGCGCCCCCGCGACCCCGCCGGCCTCGGGGTGGAGCCGCCGGGACTTCCTGGGCGGGGTCCTCAGGCGGCGCAAAGAGGACGGGGCCACGATGCTCCGCGAGAGCGGCCTCGCCGGGGCCTTCGGGGCGATCCGCGACTTCGTCCGGGGGTACCGGAAGCTCACCCACGCCGTCGAGGAGAGCCTGGAGGCCAAGCTCCTCTTCGACGACCGCGCGAGCGAACTGCCGCGGGATATGGAGCAACGGGGGGAGTTCTGGCTCCGGGAGGCGGCGGAGGCGGCCGCCGGCGGCGCCTTCGACCCCACACGCCTGCCCGAAGACCTCGGCTCGGAGGACCCCGCGGTCCGAGAGGCGGCCAGGGCCGCCGCCATCCGCCACGGGGATCCGTCCCTGCTCCCCCTCCTCGCCCCCCTGCTCGAGAGCGAGCGCCCCGCCACCCGGTCCGCGGTGCTGGAGATCCTGGGGAGCTGGAGGGACGTCCGGACCCTCCCCCTCCTGGCGCGTCGGCTGGAGGTGGACCCCGACCCGGGCGCGCGGGTCCGGGCGGTGCTGGCCCTGAAGGAGCTGGAAGATGAGAGGACGGTAGAGCCCCTGCTGGCGGCCACCGAGGACCAGGCGAAGGCGGTCCGGGTCTGGGCGGGCGCGGCCCTCAGGGAGCGCCTCCCCGGTCTCACGCGGGCCGAGCTGAAGGAGCGGGTGGAGGCCGCCTTATCCCGCCTCTCTGCGGCCCCCGGTCCGGGCCGTGGAGCCCCGGGCGAGAGCCCCGGGCCGGGGGGCCGAGGTCGGGGAGGGGGCGATCAGGAGGGGGGCGTCTTGTAGGCCAGCCGGATGCGGTAGGAGAGGGTGTTGGGGCACCGCCCGCTCGAGCGGGGCATCCCCTTCTTGATCCGCTCGGTGAGGGTGCCGTCGTAGATGTAGGTCTTCCCCGTCTTGGCCTCGTACTCCTCGACGTCGTGCTCCATCCGGTCGGAGAACTCCTGGAGCGCGATCGTCTCGTCGGTCACCAGCGTCGTCGTCCGCTCGGTTCCCGGGCAGGCCAGGACGCCCTCGCGCTCGGCCTGGCCCGCCTGGATCATCTCGTGCAGCAGGAGGTCCACCTCGAAGCCGCCGGCGCGGCAGGCGGGGTTGCTGCAGGGGATCAGCCCCTCCAGGGTCTCGTCGGCGGCCGCGGCCCGCGCGGTCGTCCCGGTCGCCCCCTCCCCCTCCTCTCGGTACTCGACGGTCGCGTCCTCGAGCTGGGGGAAGGCGTCCTCGAAGGTCGCGAGCTCCGAGAAGAGCCGCCTGTCCCGTCGCATCGGAATCCCCATCGGTGCCCCTCCTTCCCCGGCCGCTCAGGCCCGGGGGAGATCGGCCCAACGGGCGAGGGCCCGCCTGAGCACGAGGTCCACCGCCAACCCCATGATCGCGATGACGACCATCCCCCCCATGATCACGGCCGAATCGTACCAGATCCGGGCATGGGTGATCATCCAACCGACCCCGGTCCCCAGGCGCGCGACCGCCAGCTCGGCGGCGATCAGCATCATCCAGCCGATCCCGAGGCCGATGCGGATCCCGATGACGATGTCCGGGAGGCTGGTGGGGACCTGGACCTCCCAGAAGACGTCAAACCGGTTGCCCCCGAAGGTGCGCACCGTCTCGATCTGGACGGGGTCGGCCTTCTTGAAGCCGTCCACGGTGCCGATCAGGATCGGGAAGAACGCCCCGAGGAACACCACGAACACGGCCGCGGGATTGCCGGCCCCCGCCCAGAGGATGAAGATGGGGAGCCAGGCCGGGGGAGGGATCCCCCGGATGAAATAGAGGATGGACCCCACGTACCCCCACAGGCGGCTCGACAGCGAGATCAGGAACCCCGTGGGGACCCCGATCGCGATGGCCAGGCCGAAGGCGATGCTGAAGCGCCCCAGGCTGGCCAGGATGTGCTGCGGCAGCCAGCCCCGCTGCCAGTGCACGGCCATCTTGTCCAGCACGGCGGTGGGCGGGGGAAAGAAGACCGGGTTCAGGATGCCGAGGGTCGGCACGGCCTCCCAGAGGACCAGGACGACCCCGATGGTGAGGCCGCCGCGGGCCAGCACGGGGGGGGTGAAGCGGCGGACCGCCCAGAGGAGGCCCACGACGGCGACGATCGCGAGCAGAAACGCCTCGCTGGAGAGGACCGGGGCCGGGTCGTAGACGTACTCGTAGAGCGACGTCCAGCCGCCGGTGGGGGCCTTGTCGAACAGAAGCCGCCTGGCTGCCTCGGGATCCATCGCGCCCCTTCAGGGCCGGCCGGGACGAGGCGGGGTCCCTCGCCGGCAAGGCTCGGGTCCTTGTAACACAGCGGCGGCCGAAAGGCAAGCGGGCCGAGGCGCGGCGCCGTCCGGGAGGGCAGCGCGCCCCCGCCGCCCCTCACCAGGGGACGAGCCGCCGCTCGAGCTCCCGGAGCCCCGAGTTCAGGAGGACGCCGGTCCAGCAGATGAGCGTCATGGCCGCCAGCACGGTCGGCGAATCCACCTGCGTGTACGCCACGTGGATGAGCCAGCCGAGCCCGCTATCCGTCGCGATCAGCTCCGCCGTGGCGAGCACCACCCACCCGAACCCGAACCCGACCCGGATCCCGGTGAGCACGGCGGGGAGCGCGGAGGGGACGGTGGCCTCCCGCACCTCGTCCCAGCGCCCCCCCCCGAGGGTGCGGATCACCTCCCGGTAGACCGGCAGGGCGTCGTGGATCCCGCGGATCGTGTTGAGGAAGATCGGGAAGAAGATGGCGAGCCAGACGATGAAGATGGCCGGCGGGTCGCCGAGCCCCAGCCAGAGGATCGAGAGCGGGGCCCAGGCGGGGGCGGGGATCATCCGGACGAACGTGATCACCGGGTGGAGCAGGGCGAAGGCCCGCGGGATGCTGGCGACCAGGACCCCGAGCGGGAAGGCGGTGCCCACCGCGAGGGCGAAGCTCAGGGTGAACCGTCGGAGGGTGGAGAGCAGATGCCACCCGAGGTAGCCGCTGAGCCAGAGCGCGTCCAGCTTCTGGAGCACGAGGGTGGGCGGGGGGAGCAGGATGGTGGTGATGAGACCGACCCAGACGGCGAACTCCCAGAGGAGGAGGAAGATCGACAGCGTCGTCACCCCGCGGACCAGCGGCAGGCCCCGCTCGCGGACGCGGAGCCCCTGGATCAGGACGCCCAGCGCCAGCGCGGCGAGCATGAACACGACCGGAGAGACGCGGCGGCCGCTCACGAAGCCGGTGAGCTCGGCGCCGAACGCCGACGGCGCCCAGCCGGCGGCGAGGAGGAGCCCGGCCGCGAGGAAGGCGGCGCGCCGGCCGCGCATGCCCTCCCCGCTAGGGGACGAGCCGCCGCATGTAGCGGCTCTCCAGGTGCCTGATCCCGGCGTCGATCAGGGTGCCCAGCGCGCCGACCACGACCATCCCGCTCACCACGGTCGGCACATCCAGCAGGCTCCGGGCGTCCTCCATCATGTAGCCCAGGCCCCCCACGAGGTTCGTCGAGGCCAGCTCGGCGGTGATCAGGACGATCCAGCCGATCCCCAGCCCCACCCGGATCCCCGTGGTGATGAGGGGGAGCGCGGCCGGGATGATCACCTCCCAGGCGACGTCGAAGATATCGCCGCCGAAGTTCTGGACCGTCTCGACCTGCACCGGATCGGCCCGCCGGGTCGCGGTCAACGTGTTCAGGAAGATGGGGAAGAAGGCGCCCAGCCAGATGATGAAGATGGTGGGCGGGTTCCCCAGGCCGAACCAGAGGATGGCCAGCGGGAGCCAGGCCGGGGCCGGCACCATGCGGATCATCTCCAGGAACGGCCCCAGGTACTCCGACAGGGTGCGGAACCGGCCGATCAGGATGCCGAGCGGGATCGCGGTGACGACGGCGAGCCCGCAGGCGAAGAGGAGGCGGGAGACGCTCGCGATGATGTGGGGCTGGAGGTAGCCGACCGCCCACATCAGCCCGAGGTTGGAGATGACCGCGGTGGGGGGCGGCAGGAGCACCGGGCTCACGAGCCTGAGCTGGGAGACCCCCTGCCAGACCAGGAGGGTCGCGCTCCCGACGAAAGCCCCCCAAAGGAGGGAGGAGGGGACCCAGCGGGGGATCAGGAGGCGGGCCAGGAGCACCAGCAGCAGCACCGCGCCGATCCCCACAAGGAACGCGGAGACCGACATCACCTCTACCAGCTCGGGGAAATACCGGCCGTGCAGCATCCGCCTGGAGCCTCCTCCTGTCCCGCGCCGGGCCCCGGCGGAGCCCGGGATCGCCCGCCCTCTCACGATACCAGAAAAAAAGGGCTCTTCCGGGAATCGTGCGGGCTGGTGGCCCGAATGCCCGCTGGGGAGGCGTCAGCCCCTCGCTCCACACGCTCCGCGGCGCGCCCGCCTGTGGCTCGCCGGGCGGGGCCCCTCCTCTTCGCTTTTCGCCCGCCTGTCGGCTTCCCCACCCGGCAGGAGCCCCCTCACCCACTCGAAAGCCGGAAGACCCAAAAAAAGAGGCGAGGGAGAGTGCCTCCCTCGCCTCGGGGGGGATGAGGGGACGGGCTAGGCCTTCTTCTTGCCCAGCTCGGCCAGCGCCGCCCGCTGGTAGGCGTCGTTCAGGTTGTGCTGGATATTCGCCGTCTCGGCGACCCCCAGCGCCACCCCCGCCTCGGCGAACTCCTGCGAGCCGAGCGGGTCGATGTTGATGGTGTTCTTCTGCCGGTCCTGCCCGAAGACGATACGGATCTCCTTCTCGGTGATCCCGCACCACTTGGCGGAGGACTTCACGTTCTCCTCGAAGTTCGCCCGCATGAACCGGTAGCCCCGGATGTGGGTCTTCATGACCTTCACGGCGGCGTCCCGGTTGGCGTCCGCCCACTTGGTGTTGTACGCCACGCGGCAGCAGACGTGGAACGGCCAGATCTCGCCGGACCACATGATCGGCTTGGCGTACTTGGTGTACTCGGCGTGGGTCCCCCACGGCTCCCAGAGGATGGCCGCGTCCAGATCGCCCTTCTCCAGGCCCACCAGGATGTCCTGGATGTGGGAGAAGTTCCTCACGGTGGCGTGCTTGAAGGGGTCGACCCCGGCCTCCAGCATCTTGTAGCGGACCACGATGTCCGCCGTGGCGGCCCGGATCGTCCCGATGTTCTTCCCCCGGAGGTCGGTGAGCTGCTTGATGGTCGTGGGGCGGGCGAAGGGGACGACGACGGCCGAGGACTCGGTCGCCGTCCCGGACACGATGTTGAACGGGACGCCAGGGCGACTGCAGATGAAGATCGAGGGGGCCGAGCCGATGTACCCCGCCTGGAGGGCCCCGGTGATGACCCCCTCGCCGATGGGTCCCGACCCGGCGAAGAGGACCGGCTTCACCTCGAGACCTTCGTCCTGGAAGTAGCCCTGATCGAGCGCGTTGAAGAGCGGGGAGTGATGGGTAGCCTTGAGGTAGCCGACGTTGACGGGCGACTGAGCCCGCGTGGTCCGTATGAACGGACCGACCGAGGCCGCGGCGGCTGTACCCGCCACCAGACCCGTCAGTTTGAGAAACTTCCGCCTCGTGACATGTGCACTCATCCGGGCCTCCTTTCTCCCAACTGCCCCTCAGCTAAAGGGCAGAACCTCCATCTCCGCTCGATCCCCCCACCTCCCTTCCGATATGGCGTGTATCACAGTAGACCAGAATATCCAGGTAATCTAGGTAATATAGGCTAGAAAGGCGGCTTGTCAAGGGGGTTGTCGGGGACCACGTCCTGCGCCCCGACAGGGAGGAAAGGGGGGGGCGGAAGCCCCCCTCCGAGGTAGCTAGGCGGATTCCTCGCCCCCGCCCTCTTCGGCGGGCAGGATCCTGGCCCCGCATCGGTAGCAGTAGTGGAACGAGATGGGGTTCAGCACCTGACACTCGGGGCAGGGACGCACGCGGGTGTGCTCCTGGAACTTCCGGCCGTAGTAGAGCGGCGTCCCGCAGTTGCCGCAGTAGAACTTCTCGGGCCGCGGCCCGGCCTCCTCGCCCATCTCACCACACCCCCTCGTCCTGGAGGGCCGCCACGGCCCGGGCGAAGGCCTGGACCGTGCGCTCGAGGTCCTCGGCGCCGTGAACCGCCGAGATCCAGCCGTGGTAGAGCGAGACGTCCACCCCCTCGAGGAGGAGGGCGCAGCGGAAGCGGTGGTAGAGGCCGAGGGTCTTCGCCCGCATCGGCCCCGAGGCGCTCGGCGGCCCCTCCAGGGCCAGGTGGAAGATGGACGCCTCGCCGTGGACCGTCCCCGGGACCCCGGCCTTGCGGAAGACCGCGGCGAGGGCGGCGCGGAACTCCTCGCTCCTGGCGTTCAGCTCGGCGTGGAGGCGGCCGTCGGCGATGAGCTCGAGCGTCGCGATCCCGGCGGCCGCCGAGAGCGGGTTGGCGTTGAAGGTCCCGGCGTGGGCGACCCGGCGGGTCCGGTTCCAGGCGGGGTCGGCACCGAAGGCGAGGAGGCCCACGATCTCCCGCCGGCCGCAGACCGCGCCGCCCGGGAGGCCGCCGGCGACGATCTTGGCCAGGGTGGTGAGGTCCGGGGTCACCCCGAAGTGGGCCTGGGCCCCGCCCGGCGCGTAGCGGAACCCCGAGATCACCTCGTCGAAGATCAGGACCGCGCCCCGCTCCTGGGTGAGCTGGCGGAGCTCCTTCAGGAAGCCCGGGGCGGTCGGGATCTCCCCGGCCTGGCCGCCGGCGGGCTCGAGGATCACCGCGCCGATATCGTCCCGACCGCGCAGGAGCCGCTCGAGGGCCCCGAGGTCGTTGGGGGGGCAGAGGAGCACCTCCTCCAGGGCCGCCCCCGGGATCCCCGCCGAGAGGGGGATCTCGTAGGGGGGCTGGACCCCCGCGGCGACCCCGTCGTGCCAGCCGTGGAAGTGGCCGGTGAACTTCACGACCCTCGGCCGGCCGGTAAAGGCCCGGGCCAGGCGGATGGCGAGGTGGGTCGCCTCGGTCCCCGACATGGTGAAGCGGACCAGCTCCGCCGAGGGGACCAGCCGCTGGATCCACTCGGCCCAGGCCACCTCGAGCTCGTGGCAGGCGCCATAGTGGGTCCCCCGCGCCACCTGATCCTGGACCGCCCTGACCACCGCGGGGTGGGCGTGGCCGAGGAGGAGCGCCCCGTGCCCCATCCAGTAGTCGATGTACTCGTGGCCGTCCACGTCCCACTTCCGGGTCCCCCGGGCATGGGTCACGTAGGGGGGGAAGGGGGTCAGGTGGCGGATGTCGTGGGTGATCCCGCCGGGGATGACGCGGCACGCCCGCTCCCAGAGGGCCCAGCTCCGGGCGCGGCTGGCCTGGTAGCGTTCGATCACCGAAGCCATCTCAGCCCTCCCAGCGCGTGGCCCGGCGCCCGTCGCCCTGGGCCAGCCCGTATTCGGTCAGCTCGCGCAGGAGCCCGAGGAGTCGCTGGTGCAGGGCGAGGGGGAGGCCGTCCACCGTGGGCGCGGCCTGGCCCGTGATCCCGTCCACGCCTCCCACCTCCACCTGGGCCTCGATGAGCCGCCGCTCCTCCTCGGGGGTGGGGAGGAGCTGGCGGCCGGCCAGGAGCGAGAGATAGGCGACCAGCGCCCACGCCCCCCAGTTGGAGGTCCCGGCCACCACCAGATGGTCGGTGGCGACGGTGGAGGCGATCGTCGCCCCATGGGGCAGACAGCGACCCACCGCCCGCCGGACGCGCCCCATCCCGACCTCGTTCCCGCCGTCCCCCACCCCCACCGTGACGAGGCCCCGGCGCCGGAGGAAGAGGCGGTCCAGGGGGGCGTTCCAGGCCGTCACGGAGAGCCCCCGGGTATTGTAGTACTCCCCGTCGGCGGCGCGGCCGGGGCGTTCGATCGCCACCAGATGGGTCGGGCGGAGCGACCGGAGGGCCGTCCGCGCCTCCCGGAGCGCGGCGGCGGGCTCGCCCGGGAGCGGGATCAGGGGGAGTGGCTCGCCGAGCGCCTTCCCGCTCGCCTCGAGGAGCGGCAGCACGGGGAGGTCGGCCAGGTAGTGGACGGCCTTGCCGAGCCGGTGAAGGGCCCGGCCCAGCGCGACCGTCCCCGACGGCCCGTCGGTCTCCGCCGCCTCCCCGGGCCGGACGACGAACCCGGTGAGGAGGAGGCAACCGGCGCCCCCGAAGAGGCTCTCGGCGGCGCGGCGCGCCTCGCCGGGCCGGACGAGCCTGGCGATGCCGCGGCCGCCGGCATCCAGGGCGACGAGGGTCTCGATGGGATCGAGGGAACCGGCCATGGTAGCGGGGTAGAGGCTACCATGTTCCCCGCGACGAGGCAAACGCTTTCCCCCGTGATAAGCTGGACTTGAGATGGCCTCGCCGCGCCCCTCGCCCCGGCCTTCCCGGGCCAGGCGGCCGGCCCCGCCGGGGGCGCCCCTCGCGGGCTCCGTCCTCGACCTCATCGGCCGGACGCCCCTGGTGGAGCTCCGGCGGCTCGCCCCCTCGCCCGAGATCCGCCTCTTCGCCAAGCTCGAGGGGCAGAACCCCACCGGGAGCCTCAAGGACCGGATCGCCCTGGCCATGATCGAGGCGGGCGAGGCCTCGGGCGTCCTCACCCCCGACAAGACCATCCTCGAGCCGACCAGCGGCAACACCGGGATCTCCCTGGCCCTGGTGGGCCGGCTCAAGGGCTACCGGGTCACGGCGGTGATGCCGGAGAACGTGAGCCTGGAGCGCCAGCGGCTCCTGGCCGCCTTCGGCGCCGAGGTGATCCTCACCGAGGGGGCCCGGGGGACGAACGGGGCGATCGAGGTCGCCCAGCGGTTGGCCAAGGACCCGCGCTACTTCATGCCGTTCCAGTACGGCAACCCCGCCAATCCCCGCGCCCACTACGAGGGGACGGCCCGGGAGCTCCTCGAGGCCCTCCCCGAGATCGGCTGCTTCGTGGCCGGGCTCGGGACCGGCGGGACGCTCATGGGGGTCGGCCGGCGGCTGAAGGAGGCCGCTCCCCGAACCCGCGTCATCGCCGTGGAGCCGGAGCCGGGGGAGCAGGTCCAGGGGCTCCGGAGCCTGGAGGAGGGGTTCGTCCCCCCGATCCTCGACCTCGCCCTCCTGGACGGGAAGGTCCTCGTCAAGGGGCTGGACGCCCTGGCCGCCACCCGGCTCCTCCTTCAGCGCGAGGGGATCTTCGCCGGCCTCTCCTCCGGGGCCGTCCTCCACGCGGCGCTCCGCGAGGCGCGCCGGCTGCGGCGGGGGACGGTCGTGGCCCTCCTCGCCGACGGGGGGTGGAAGTACCTCTCGGCCGGGTTCTGGACCGGCCCCCTGGCCGCGGCCCGCGAGGAGCTGGCCGCCAAGCTCTGGTGGTGAGGCGGGGCTACTGCGCCGCGGGAAGTTGGGGGATGACGAAGTACATCTCCTCGGCCCAGCGCCCCTCCTTGTCGAGGAACACCACCAGCCCTTCGTCCCAGATGAGGGTCGGCCGCCCGGTCTTCGAGTCGGTCCCCTGCTGGCTGGGGCGCCCCCAGCCGACCTGGAGGCTCGCGAGCGGGAAGCGGTTCGCCCCGGGGTAGAGGATGAGGGCCCGCACCGTCTCCGGCTTGAACCCCTCGGGCCCGAGCAGCCCGAACTGGACCTCGAGCTTGATCAGGCCGGCCGGGGCCGCCTCCCCCTCGTAGAGCCACTCCCGGGTCTCGTACCCTTCTTCCCGGCCGCTCCGCTCCCGGGTGGGGGGGCCGAAGAGCCCACGCACGTCGTCCTGGGTGGACTGCCCCGGGGTGACCCCGCCCCACTCCGCGGCCGGGAGCGCGGCCGGGATCAGGAGGAGCCAGAGGAGGAGGCCCGCGAGGCGCCGCGGCCCGCTGATCACCGCCGCCCGGCCTCGTGGGAGAGGACGGCGTAGCCCGCGGCGGTCAGGGCCGCGACGATCGGATGGGGGTCGCACGGCTCCAGCCTGAAGGTGTAGACCCGCCCCTGGACCCCGGGGGGCGAGGTGAGGACCGCCATGCTGATGACCTCGCACCCCTCCTCCCGGATGATCCGGGAGACCTCCTGGAGGGCCTCCAGCGCCGGCACCACCACGTCGATCCGGGTGCTGGCCCGGAGGAGCCCGAACAGCTCCACGACGACCGAGAGGAGGTCGGTCTCGGTGACGATCCCGACCAGGGCGTCCCCCTCCACCACCGGGAGGCAGCCGATCTTCCGGGTCACCAGGAGCCGGGCCGCCTCCTCCACCGGCGCCTCGGGGCCGATGGTGAGCGGGGACTCCACCATGATCTCCCCCACCGTGGCCTCGGCCAGCCCCGGGGAGAGGAGGACCGGGCGGAGGTCGCGCTCCGAGACGATCCCGATCAGCCGGTCGTCGGCGACCACGGGGAGGTGACGGAACCGGCGGTCGCGCATGAGCTGGTAGGCCCGGATGGCCGGCTGATCCGGTCGGATCGTCACCACCTCCGCCGCCATGATGTCCCGGACCTGCATCGTCGGCGTTCCCCCGGTCAGGAGCCGAGGGCGAGGAAAGCCTTGCTCGGACGCATGGTCAGGCGAAGAGCTTGGTGATCTCGTCCTGGGGGAAGACGGGGAGGGGGCGGACCCGCCCGTGCTCGATCAGGGCGGTCCCCTCCTCGGGCGGCACGACCTGGCCGATGAAGGCGCAGTCGATCCCCTCCCGCGCGCAGGCGTGGAGCACCCGGGCGGCGTCGGCCGGCGCCAGGGCGAGGAGGAGGGCGCCCGAGGCGATGGTCCCCAGCGGATCCAGGCCGAACTCCCCGCAGAGCGCCTTCCCCTCGGGGAGGATGGGGATCCGCTCGGCCTCCACCCGGAGCCCCACCCCCGAGGCCTCGGCCAGCTCCCAGAGGCCGGTGGCGATCCCGCCCTCGGTGGGGTCGTGCATGGCGTGGCAGGGCCCGAGCTCCACGGCCAGGAGGGCCTCCGGGACCACGCTGATCCCCGGGGCGTGGAGGTACCCCTTCGCGCGCGCGAGGAACGCCTCCGGGAACCCGCGGGCGCGCAGCTCGGCCTCCTTGACGCGGGCGATGACGGAGGTCCCCTCGACGGGCACGCCCTTGGTGAGGAGGAGCGCGTCGCCCGGCCGGGCCCCGCCCGTGGTCACCAGCCGGTCCTTGGCCACCTCGCCGAGCATGACCCCGGCCACGATCGGGCGGTCCAGCCCGTGGGTCACCTCGGTGTGGCCGCCGACCAGGGAGACCGAGAGCTCGCGGCACGCCTCCCCGAGCTGGGCGAAGAGGGCCTCCGCGGAGGCCTCGGTGGCCCGCCCCTCGGGGAGCAGGCAGGTCGCGAGGAACCAGCGGGGCCGGGCGCCGCGGACCGCGAGGTCGTTGGCGTTGACGACCAGGGCGTACCAGCCGAGGTCCTCGGTCACGAAGGTGACGGGGTCGGTGGTGGCCACGAGGTAGCGGTCGCCGAGATCGAGGACGGCCGCGTCCTCCCCGACCTTCGGGCCCACCACCACCCGCTCGTCCAGGGGGGCGTACTTGGCCAGGAAGGTCGCCAGGAGCTGGGCGCGCAGCTTCCCGACGGGGAGGACGGACATCAGGGCTGCTCGCGCGCGAGGGCGCGGGACCGGGGTTCTGGGGTGACGTGGAACGGCATGGCTCCCTCGTGGGGCGCTCCCCAGTATAGTCGGCCCGCGCGAGGGGCGTCAAGCCGGCCCCATCAACGGCTTGACTTGACGACGCCCGTGGGGTAGTGTCGCTCAGAATTCAGGGCGCCGAATGGACATTCCGTCGCGGCTCGCCATCTACTTCCGGGACCAGATCCTTCCCGCCCTGTTCACCGCCGCGCTCGCCATCCTCGAGCTCCTGCGCTGGATCGACCTCGTCCCCGTCGCGCCCCAGATCGAGCGGGACTACGGGAGCTACGGGATCCTCCTCGCCGTCTCCGCGGCCATCGTCGCCAGCGGCGCCTTCATCCGGGAGAACCAGGACTTCGGCGTCGCGAACTTCCTCCTCACCGTGGTCAGCGGCCTCATCATGCTCCCGCCGTTCATCGTCGCGCCCGAGGGGCGCCCCCTGGGGCTCTACCCCGAGCAGTTCCGGATCATCTCGGTCTTCGCCTACCTCGGGCTGCACGTGACGGCCGGGATCTTCGTGGGCGGCCTCTGGACGGTTGTGCTGAAGGCCTTCTACCGCGAGTAGGCGCGCGGCGGCGCCCGGCCGCGGCGCGGACGGGGAGCGCGCGAGGGCCCGGCGTTCAGGCGCAGCCGGATCGCGGCGTGCCCGGGGCCCGCCGCGGGACCAGCGTGCAGGCGAAGGTGGCGGGCTGCCGCCGGTCCTCCTCGAGGGTGGCCTGGAGCCGGGCGAGGGTCCGATCGCGCCTGGCCAGGCCCACGCCGTAGATGGCCAGGTCGTTGACCAGCCTCACGTAGAAGGCGTGCGGCGCGTCGCCCCCGTCCCGCATGCAGGGCGCCGGCTTCTGGGCGACGCGGAGGAGCGGGCCGAAGGCCTCCACGTACCCCGCCAGGACCGGCTCGTCGCGGAGATCGCGGGGGACCTCCGGGAAGCGGGCGAGGAGCTCGTCCACCGTCATCGGCGCGGACGCCGGCCGGGCCTTGGCCTCGACATCCCGCGAGAGCCGGACCTGCATCGCCATGGCTGGCTTATGATACTACGGTATTCATCCCCGCGTCCAGGGCCCGCGGCGGCCCAGGCGGCCCACCCGTTCTCCGGCTGCCCCTTTGTGATCCCGGCCCGAGCAGGGAGTCGAGCCCCCCGCGGGCGCGCGGTCAACCCCGGGACTCGGCTATTCGGGCGGCTTTCCCGTGGTGCGGAAGAACCGGTAGCGATCGGCGGAGCGGACCTTGAGGACGTGGAGGCGTGATTCACGCAGCACGACCAGGGTGATCTCCTCGCCGAACGGGGTCTGCCAGAGGCGCCGGTAGAACTCCTCCGGGCTCCCCACCTGCTCCCCGTTGATCCTCACGATCGTATCGCCGCGCCGGAAGCCCGCCTGCCTCGCCGGCCCGACGGGAGAGACCCCCCCTACCACGACGCCGTGATCGCCGGGGAAGACATAGACGCCGATCCAGGGGCGGGGTCGGCGGCTCATCACCCGACCCCGGCTGATCAGCTCGTCCTTGGTCGCGGTGAAGTATTCGATGGGAATGGCGAGGTTGACCACGGGGCGGTCGCCGAGCCTCAGGGAGGTGATGCCGATGACCTCCCCCCGGACGTTCACCAGGGGGCTCCCGCCGAAGGCGGGGTTGTAGGGGGCCACGATGAAGGCGCGATCGATCATGTACTCCCAGTAGCCGGCGAAGCTCCGGACCTCCCGCACGCTCCCCTGGGCGACCACCAGGTCGTTGTCGGCGTCGACCCCGACCGTGGCCGTGGTGTCCCCTACGGCCACCCCGGACGAATCGCCGAGGGGCGCGGCGGGCCACGGCCCCTCCCCCTCGAGCTTGATGACCCCGAGGCCGGGCTCCAGGTCGAGGCCGATCAGCGTTGCGGGGACACGGCGGCCATCGCGGAGGGCCACCTGGATGATCTCGGCATCCAGGAGGACATAGCTCACCGTGAGCGCGTATCCTGCGGGATCGAAGATCACCCCGCCCCCCCACCGCTCCGGTCCCAGCGTCAGCACGGAAGGCCGATCAAGGGGGACCCGGACCCTTATGCCCACCACGGCGGGGTGGACCCGCTGGACGTGCGAGGGAACGGGCGGCGGCTTGAGAAGTTCGGGCCTTGGGTCCGGCTCTATCGGAGCGCCCCAAACGGCCTGCGGCATCGAGAGGGCGACGAGCAGCGCCAGCACCACGGGCCTCATGGGCAGCCTCCTCACGCCCGCTGACCGCGCGGGATCGCTGGTGCCGGGAGGGGGAGTCGAACCCCCACGGGCGCAGAGCCCAACGGATTTTGAGTCCGTCGCGTCTCCCTGTTCCGCCATCCCGGCAGGAGCCCTCGTCAGCCGCTGAAGAACTTATCCACCGACTGGACCACCAGGAGGACCCACTTCTGCAGGCGGTGGCACATTCCCAGGCGGGTGCCTCGGGGAAGCTGGGCGCAGACCCCCAGCGCGAGGCTCAGGAACAGCATCGCCCACGTGAAGATCCAGAGCAGGGCGCGGCGGAAGCCACCGCGCGGGACATCTTCTTCTCGTGATCCCATCCCCTCGCTCCGCCGATCGGTCGTGGATTCGGGGGCTATGATAGCACACGCGCCTCCGGCGGAAGGCCCTGAGCTTGACAAACCCGGGGTGAGCGGATAAGGTAGAGGTCCCGTGGGGCTGTAGCTCAGCTGGGAGAGCACGAGGCTGGCAGTCTCGGGGTCAGGGGTTCAAATCCCCTCAGCTCCACCAGGCCTACTCGCGGGGTTACGGGCCAGCCGTAGCCCCGTTCTCATTCCCGGCGCTTCGGAGTCCGCGGAGGAGGGAACGCGGGAGTGAGTCGCCTGACCGTGAACGTGACGACCCTCAGGCGATCCCTTCGGGCCGGCCAGGGAGGGGCGCTCCTCGTCCTGCTCGCGGCGTGCGCGGGCCCCCAGGCGGTGATGGCCCCCGCGCCCGGGGCCCTCGTCCCGGGCTACGAGGAGACGGGGAAGGCCTCCTGGTACGGGCGCTGGCACCACGGGCGACTGACCGCCAGCGGGGAGGCCTACGACATGCACCGGATGACCGCGGCCCACCGGACCCTGCCGCTCGGCGCGCGGGTGGTCGTCGAGAACCTGGAGAACGGGCGGACCGCCGAGGTCCGGATCAACGACCGCGGCCCCTACGTCGCCGGCCGCATCCTCGACCTCTCCCGCGCCGCCGCCCGCGCGCTGGGCGCCCTCGCGCCCGGGGTGATCCCGGTCCGGCTCCGCGTCATGGAGCTCCCGGGCGACGCGAGGGCGGCCGCGGCGAAGCCCCCACGAACAGAGCTGGAGCCTCTCTCCCGTCAGATCGAGTCGTGGCGCTGACCGGGCCCGAAGGGTAACCGAACCCGAACCTGATCGAGGAGGACCGACGCCGATGAAGCTCCTGACCGATACCGTGGTGCCGGCCCGCACGGGGAAGGCGTTCGTCGTCCAGCGAGGCCAGCGCATCCGCGTCCTCGAGGTGGAGGGCGGGCAGATCGGCGACTTCGTCGCCTTCAACGCCGGAAACCTCCGGGAGCGCTTCAGCCAGGGCCGGACCAAGGCCAACCAGGGGAAGATCCGGATCAGCACCGGGGACAGGCTCTACTCGAAGTCCAACAGCGTCCTCCTGACCATCGTGGAGGACACCTACGGGATCCACGACCTCCAGTACGGGATGTGCAGCCGCTGGATCTTCGAGAGCCCGGACTACCACGGCTTCGCCTCGACGCTCCCGGTCGGCGGCCCGCTCGGGCGCCCCGCGTGGGGGTGCTGGGAGAACCTGACCGAGGCCCTGAAGGCCTGGCAGATCCCGCCCGAGGACATCCCCGACCCGCTCAACCTCTTCCAGACCGTCGAGATCGACCCCGGGACCGGGCGGATGGGGATCGTCCCCGGCCGGTCGAAGCCCGGCGACTACGTGGACCTCCGCGCCGAGATGGACTGCCTGACGGCCCTCTCCGCCTGCCCCTGCACCGGCCGCCCGCTCCGCGTCCAGGTCTACGAAGAGTGACCGCCGGGTTGCGCGTCCCGCCTCGTTCTGTTACGATCGCGGCGTTTCGGTGACGGAGTCGCGCGTGGACCTGCTCATCGCCAGCACCGGCAGCTACCCCCGGATCGGGGACGCCCCCGAGGCCCAGCGTCACCGCCAGGCCTTCGCCCGCCGGGAGCGGGGGGAGCTCTCGGAGCAGGAGTTCGAGGCCGTCCAGGATCGGGTGACCGAGGAGGTCATCCAAGAGCAGGTCGAGGCCGGGCTCGACCTGGTCACCGACGGCCAGATCCGCTGGTACGACCCGATCTCCCACCTCGCGCGCCGGCTCGAGGGCGTGGAGATCGACGGCCTCCTCCGCTACTTCGACACCAACTGCTACTTCCGCCAGCCCGTAGTGCAGGGGCGGCTCGGCTGGACGGGACCGGTCCTCCTCCGGGAGTTCCGGCTCGCCCGCCGGCTCTCCCCCCGGCCGGTCAAGCCGGTCCTCACCGGCCCCTACACCCTGGCGCGCGGCTCGCTCCTCCGGACCACCGCCTACCGCGGCCTCCGCGACCTCACGCTGGCCTACGCCGAGATCCTCGCCCGGGAGGTCGAGGCCCTGGCCGGCGAGGAGGTCCCCCTCATCCAGGTGGACGAGCCGTCGATCCTGGCCCACCCCGAGGATCTCGATCTCCTCGGCGAGGCCCTCGGGCGCCTGGCGGCGGCGAAGAGGCGCGCCGAGCTGGGGCTCGCGACCTACTTCGGGGACGCCGCCCCCCTCTACCGGGAGCTGCAGCGCCTGCCGATCGATCGCCTCGGCCTCGACTTCACGTATAGCCCGAAGCTCCCGGCCCTCATCGCCGAGCAGGGGGCCGAGAAGCCCCTCGCCCTCGGCCTCTTCGACGGTCGCAACACGCGGCTCGAGCGCCGGGAGGAGATCTTCCCGATCCTCGACCGGATCCTCCCCCGCCTCGCGGCCCCGAGCGTCCACCTCTGCCCCTCCTCGGGCCTCGAGTACCTGCCGCGGGATCGCGCGCGGGCGAAGCTCGAGACGATGCGGGCGGTCCGCGACGCCTACCGGGCCGAGCGCCCGGACGGGGGCCGCCGATGAGACACCCGCCTCTTCCTGTCGCCACCCGCCCGCGGCCCCGGGCGGTGGGGGGGCTTGGGGGAGGAGCGACGCCGCTCCCCCCCAAGGTGGACCAGTGAGCCGGGAGCTGCTCCGGCGCCTCGGGCTCGACCTCCCGCCCCTCCCCACCAGCACCGTCGGCTCCTTCCCCAAGCCCGAGCCGCTCCTCGAGGGGCGGCGCCGGTTCGCCCGGAACCAGATCACCCGGACGGAGCTGGAGCGGCTCGAGCGGGAGGCGACGGCGTTCTGGGTGAGGACCCAGGAGGAGCTGGGGCTGGACGTCCTGGTGGACGGGGAGCAGTACCGGGGGGACATGGTCGCCTACTTCGCCGAGCTGATCCCGGGCATGAAGACCGGCAGGCTGGTCCGCTCCTACGGGAACCGCTACTACAGAAAGCCGGTCATCGTGGGGGAGGTCGCCTGGCCGGGGCCGATGACGGTGGAGTGGTGGAAGTGGACCCAGTCGCTCACCGGGAAGCCGGTGAAGGGGATGCTCACCGGCCCTTACACGGTCATGGACTGGTCGTTCGACGAGCACTATCCGAACCGCGCCGCCGCCTGCCTGGCGCTGGCCCACGCGCTGCGCCGGGAGGTGGAGGCCCTGGTCGAGGCCGGGGCCAGGATCATCCAGATCGACGAGCCCGCGCTCTCGGTCCGGCCCGCGGAGCTCCCCCTGGTGGTCGAGGCGATGCACGTCCTGACCGACGGCCTCGACGCCTACTTCATCAACCACGCCTGCTACGGGGCCTTCGAGACCATCTACCCGGGGATGCTCGACCTCCCCTCCCACAACCTCGACCTGGCCATCTCCCAGAGCGCGCTCGACCTCCTGGCGATCTTCGCCCGGCACCCGTTCACCAAGGACCTCTCCGTCGGCGTCCTGGACGTCCACTCCCACGTCGTCGAGACGCCGGCCGAGGTCAAGGCCCGGGTCCGGCGGGGGCTCGAGGTCCTCCCGCCCGAGCGGGTCTGGGTGGATCCGGACTGCGGGCTCAAGACCCGGTCCGTGGACGAGGCCCGGGGCAAGCTCGAGGCGATGATGGCCGCGGTCCGGGAGCTCCGCCAGGCCCTCGCCTGATGGCCTCTCCCCTGCTCGCCCGCCTGGCCGAGGGCCCGCTCCTCGCCGACGGCGCGATGGGGACGATGCTCTACGCCCGCGGGGTCCCCCTCGACGCCTGCTTCGACATCCTGAACCTCCAGAACCCCGAGCTGGTCCGGACCATCCACGCCGAGTACGTCGCGGCCGGCGCCGACCTGATCGAGACCAACACCTTCGGGGCCAACCGCTTCAAGCTCGCCATCCACGGCCTGGAGACCCGGGTCCGCGAGATCAACCGGCAGGGGGCGAAGGTGGCCCGCGACGTGCGGGAGGCGATGGGGCGGGACGTCTTCGTCCTGGGCTCCATCGGCCCGTTGGGCAAATACCTCAGACCGCTGGGGGGCGTGACGCCGGAGGAGGCCCGGCAGGCCTTCGGCGAGCAGGCCGAGGGGCTCCTCGAGGGGGGCGTGGACGGCTTCATCCTGGAGACCTTCTCCGACCCCGCCGAGCTGGCCCTGGCCGTCGCGGCGGTGCGCGCGGTCTCCGACCTCCCCATCCTCGCCCAGACCACCTACTCGGACGACGGGGTCACCTTCCTCGGCCAACCCCCCTCGGAGGTCGCCCGGCTCCTCCGGGACCTCCCGGTCCAGGTGATCGGGGCCAACTGCTCGGTCGGCCCGAGCGTGCTCCAGCAGGTCATCGAGCAGATGGCCCCGGAGGCCGGCGGGTGCTACCTCTCGGTCCTGCCGAACGCGGGCCTCCCCTCCCGGGTCGGCGACCGGCTGATCTACCTCGCCTCCCCGGCCTACTTCGCCGCCTCGGTCGACCGGCTCCTCGAGGCGGGGGCCCGGATCGTGGGCGGCTGCTGCGGGACGACCCCGGAGCACATCCGGGCGATGCGCGAGGCGGTGGACCGGCACGTCCCGGGCGCGGTGCGTGCCCGCCGGGCCGTCGTGGTCACCCCGAGGGAGGAGGCGCCGCCGCTCCGGCCGAGCGCCGAGCCGACCCTCCTGGCGAGGAGGCTCGAGGCCGGCGAGTTCGTCGTGACGGTGGAGCTGGACCCGCCGCGGGGCCATCAGATCGAGAAGCTCGTCCAGGGGGCGAAGCTCCTCCGGTCGAAGGGCGTGGAGATCGTGGACATCAACGACGGCGCCCTCGGCCGGGTCCGGATGGCGGTCCTGCCGACCGCGCTCCTGGTCCGGGAGGCGACGGGGCTCGAGATCAGCCTCCACTTCACCTGCCGGGACCGGAACCTGATGGGGATCCAGGCTGAGCTGCTCGGGGCCCACGCCCTCGGGGTCCGGAACATCCTGGCGATGACCGGCGATCCGCCCCGCGTCGGGGACTACCTCAACGCCACCGCCGTCTTCGACGTCGAGGCGATCGGCCTGGTCCGGATCCTGGCCGGCTTCAACCGCGGGGTGGACGCCTCGGGGACCTCCATCGGGGAGCCGTGCCGCTTCGCGATCGGCGTGGCGCTGAACCCGGCGGCCGAGGACCTCGGGCGGGAGGTCGAGCGCTTCCACCGGAAGGTGGAGGCCGGCGCCCAGTGGGCCCAGACCCAGCCGGTCTACGAGCTCGAGGTCCTGGAGCGGTTCTTCGAGCGCGCCGGCCCCCCGCCCATCCCCATCATCGTCGGGATCCTGCCGCTCCACAGCGCCCGTCACGCCGAGTTCCTCCACCACGAGGTCCCGGGGATCTCGGTGCCGACTGAGGTGCGGCAGCGGATGCGAGAGGCGGGGGACCGGGCGCAGGCGCTCGGGATCGCCTTCGCCCAGGAGACGCTCCGAGCCGTCCGGGGGCGCTACCAGGGCGCCTACCTGATGCCCTCCTTCGGCCGCTTCGAGGTGGTCGCCGAGGTCCTCGACGCCCTGGAGTAGGGGATAACGACCGGCGACGTAATGAGTTCATCCGGTCAGCCGCGCCCGAGGAACGGCATCTTCGTCGCCATGATGGTGATGAACTGCACGTTGGCGTCGAGCGGCAGGCTCGCCATCAGCACCACCGCGCGCGCCACGTGCTCGACATCCATCGTCGGCTCGGCGGCGATTGTCCCGTTCGCCTGGGGCACGCCCTGCGCCATCCTGGCCGTCAGCTCGGTCGCGGCGTTGCCGATGTCGATCTGGCCGCAGGCGATGTCGTACTTCCGCCCGTCGAGCGACGTGGACTTGGTGAGCCCCGTGATGGCGTGCTTCGTCGCCGTGTAGGGCACCGAGTTCGGCCTCGGGGCGTGCGCCGCGATCGAGCCGTTGTTGATGATCCGCCCGCCGCGGGGGATCTGGTTCTTCATGATCTTGAACGCCTCCTGGGTGCAGAGGAAGGCGCCGGTGAGGTTGACGTCCACAACCGCCTTCCACTGCTCGTACGTCAGCTCCTCGAGCGGCACCGGCGGCGCGCCTGTCCCGGCGTTGTTGAACAGGAGGTCGAGCCGCCCGAACGTTTCCCTCGTCCTGGCGAAGAGCGCCCGCACGGCCGCGGGATCGGCCACGTCGGTGGGGACGACCAGCGTCCGGCCCCTCGACGCCTCTCCCTCCCGGGCGGTCGCCTCCAGGAGCTCCTTGCGGCGTCCGGCGAGGACGACCGCGTAGCCTTCGCGCATGAGGGCGAGCTCGACGGCCTTGCCGATTCCCGTTCCCGCGCCCGTGATGAGGGCGACCTTTTGAAGCGAGCGCATGGTTCGATTCCTCCTCCACTGGATCAGCACGATCTTGTCACGACGGCTGAGGTGGCCCTCAGCCGCGCCGGCGGCCGAGGCGGCGGTTCAGGACTTCGAGCCAGGACCGACGGAAGGACGGCGGGAAGAATGTTTCACCGGGCATCCTCCCCGAGCCTGGCCCTGACGACTCGAATCACGTCGCCGGCGAGCCCCAGGGCCCGGCGGGCATCGCCCTCCTCGAATGCCTCGGCGGGGATCCCCCCTGGAAGGCTGTTGGGATACCGGGTCGGAACGTAGTAGAGGTCGAGCGGGGCGGCCCTCGGCCTGAGCGTGAGGAAGTCGCCGTCGAGGCTCCCGCACTCCCGGGCCAGGTCCGCCACCGAGTGGCCGAGCACCTGCTCGGCCCCGCGGGCATAGAGGAACGCCTTCAAGGCCTTCTCGGCCGCCTGATGGCAGAGAAAACAGGCGAGGCTGTAGCGCCTGCCGGCCTGGGAGTACTCGGCGTCGCTCAGGTCATGCTCAGCCTGCCTGAGCCAGCGGAGCCCTTCGGCCTTCGGATCAGGCCTCATAGACGACCTTGCCCCGCGCGATAGCGGAGCGGACGAAGGAGTTAGCCTCGGCCATGGCGCTGAACTCTTCGGGCGTGTACACGAAAAGGTCGAGCCCGACCGAAGGGCTCAGCACCCGGTAGAAGCGATCCAGGCGTCGGGTAAACGACTCCCCCGACGGGGCGATCAGGATGAGGTCCAGATCGCTCATCTC